>CANNDP010000014.1 GCA_947503395.1 Actinomycetota bacterium | reverse complement strand
GCTAGCCACATCGCTACCCCACCCCAACGCGGGGTTACTTGAGTATGAATATCGCGCTCTCTAACTGATGCAACAGCCTTTGAGCGCAGTGCAAGAGAGCGAACCAGAGGAGTGCACATATAAGTAAGTACTGCAGCGATTAAAAGAGTTAAGAGGTATTCGCGCATTAGGCTGGATAGACAGGGAACTTTGCAGTTAGCGCATTAACTTCCTTGCGAATTTGAGCAATCTTTGCCTCATCTTCCCCATCTTTAATTGCGCGAGCAATCAAAGAAGCGATCACTGGCATCTGCTCAGCGCCCATGCCTTGAGTGGTCACCGCTGGCGTTCCTACTCTAATTCCACTTGTTACCGCAGGTGATTCTGGATCGTAAGGAATGGCATTTTTATTTAGTGAAATTCCAGCTCGGCCGCATCTTTCATCTGCTACTTTTCCATTTACCCCAGTTGAGCGAATATCAATGAGGGCCAGGTGAGTCTCTGTCCCCCCAGATACTGCTCTCATTCCCTCATCCTCTAAGGACTTGGCGAGTGCTTTGGCATTAACAATTACTTGCTTGGCATAGGCCTGATATTGCGTTGTGGCACATTCTTTTAGGGCTATAGCTTTTGCAGCTACTGCGCTCATAATTGGTCCGCCCTGCATCCCTGGAAATATTGCTTTATCAATGGCAGATGCATGAGCAGCTTTACTTAAAATCATTCCACCTCGCGGACCTCTTAAAACCTTATGGGTGGTAAACGAAACAACATCTGCATATTCAACTGGTGAAGGAATAGCTTTTCCAGCAACTAAACCAATGAAGTGGGCTGCATCAACCCACATAATTGCCCCAACTTCATCGCAGATACTTCTAACTGTTTTAAAATCGATCAAGCTTGGATAGGCAGTGGCTCCTGAGCAGATCATCTTTGGTTTAACTCTTAGCGCGATATCGCGAAGTTCGTCATAGTCAATTAATTCGTTATCTTGCCTTACTCCATATGATTCAACGTTAAACCACTTACCCGAGAAATTAACTTTAGATCCATGGGTTAGATGACCACCATGAGGAAGTGACATTGCAAGGACGGTATCTCCAGGCTTTGTGAAAGCCTGATAAACCGCAACATTGGCACTTGCTCCAGAGTGTGGTTGCAAATTTGCATGTTCTGCTCCGAATAACTCTTTAGCTCTTGCAATGCCAATTACTTCAGCCTTATCAACCTCTTCGCATCCTCCGTAATAGCGCTTGCCTGGATAGCCTTCAGCGTATTTATTTGAAAGAGTTGAACCAAGGGCGGCAAGAACAGCTGGGGATGTGAAATTCTCACTAGCTATTAATTGAAGATTCTCGCGCTGCCTATCAAGTTCAGAAATTAAGATTGCAGCAATTTCTGAATCTTGTTCCTGTAGGGCTTGGAAATCTGGGCCGAAGAAAGTCTCTGACATGGCCTAAATCCTAGGCTGGAACTGAAATATTGGCAGAAACAGAGCGCAAGTCGGCAAGTGATATTGCTCCCGCTCGCACAAGCCTTGCCCCTTCTTGCTCAATAGCAATAATAGTTGAGCTCGGCCCCTCTGGCAGTTCGCCAAGATCAAAGAGCGCTGCATAATCACTATCTAAAGCTGGAAAGAAAGTAGATTTTCTTGGAGCAGGTCTTCCAGATAGGCAGGCTGCTCCAACAGCTAGTGGACCTGAGGCAAGTGCAACGCTTCGAACAAATTCTGCATTTGGCACTCGAACTGAAATTTCATTTAAGGCTCTTGCATCTCCCAAATCCCAGACTAAACCTTGAGCAGGGGTGAGATTAATAGTCAAAAGACCGGGCCAGAATTTCTCTGCAAGCGCAGTAATTGTTTCACCGAATTGGAAAGAAATTCCTTTAACAGTTTTTACATCTCCAACGATTACTTGTGCCGCAGTTGCTGGCGGAGATTGACGTAGTTTATGAATTTTCTTTACTGCGCCATGATTGAAGGCATCTGCTAAATAAACATATCCATGTTCAAGGGGGGCGATAATTAACTTGCCATCTCGAAGAGAGGCCACTGCTCTCTCGATTAACTCTTGACTATCTATTTGGCCATCGGTTAGCGAGTATTTCTCTGCCATTACTCTGCCTCTCGCCTAGCGCTGATCCATCTTGGACGATTATTTAAATCTCTGTTCTGGTTTATCTCAGAGTAGCCCCTTGATAACTCAGCCTCAAGTAGCAGAGGCTGACTCTCATGATGTTCCATAATTAATAGACCACCAGGCTTTAATAAGCTAGATGCAGCCTGAATAAATCTTCTCGGAATCTCAAGACCATCAGCTCCACCGCCGAAGAGCGCCTCTTTAGGTTCATTGGCAATGACTAACTCCGGCAAGTTATCACCCTCTGGAACATATGGTGGATTTGCAATAACGATGTCACATTTAACTCCCTCTAACACCTCTAAAACATCGCCAGAGATAAGGCGAACAGAGACATCACAAGCTGCAATATTTCGCTTTAACCATTCAATGGCCTGGTCTGATTTTTCAACGGCGACAACAGTTACAGGCCAATTCTTCTTCTCTGCCTCATGGGCAATCGAGATGGCAAGAGCGCCACTACCTGAACCTAAATCAACAATGCTTACAGGCGCTTTACTTGATTGGTTCTGCATCGAAATTATCTTTTCAATTTCTAGAAGAGCAGCATCAACTAAAGCTTCGCTCTCCGGCCTTGGAATTAAGACCCCTTGACCGACCTGAAAAGTTAGATACCTAAATGGAGCATGCCCAATTAAGTATTGGGTTGGCTTTCCAGAAATTCTCTTTGCGATTAGCTCATCAAGGAGTTCTATCTGATCAAGATTTAACTCAAAGTCTCTTACATGAAGTTCCATACGCTCAACGCCTAGGACAAATGCCAAGATTAACTCAGCATCCACCTCTAAAATTCCAGCAGATGCAAATTGTGTCTTTTTATCTTTTAGAACCTGCTTAATACTCATTATCTTTATGCTTCAGCAGCTGAGAGCTTCTCTGCCTTATCAGCCTCAAGAAGGGCTCCGATTAGTTCATTGAGTTCGCCATTTAATACTGCATCAAGATTATTAGCCTTGAAATTTACTCGGTGATCGCTGATGCGATTTTCTGGAAAGTTATAGGTGCGAATTCGCTCGGATCTATCAACGGTTCGAACTTGGCTCTTTCTCGTTGCAGATGCTGCTGCATCTGCTGCCTCTTGAGCAGCGGCCAACATTCTGGCTCTAAGAATGCGAAGGGCGGATTCTTTATTCTGTAATTGGCTCTTCTCATTCTGGCAAGAAACTACGATCCCAGTTGGAATATGAGTGATGCGTACTGCTGAATCTGTGGTGTTAACGCTCTGCCCACCAGGACCAGATGAGCGATAAACATCGATACGTAGCTCATTCATATTGATCTGAACATCAATTTCCTCGGCCTCTGGAAGAACTAGAACTCCTGCAGCCGAGGTGTGAATTCGCCCCTGGGATTCAGTCTCTGGAACTCTTTGGACTCTATGAACTCCGCCTTCAAATTTAAGCTTTGAAAATGGGGCTGACCCCGCAGCTGCTCCGCCGCGAGCCTTTACTGCAACAGAAATATCTTTATAGCCACCCAAATCACTTTCAGTGACATCGATAATTTCCGTTTTCCAGCCTTGCTTCTCGGCATAACGTAGATACATTCTTAATAGGTCTCCAGCAAATAAAGCCGATTCATCGCCGCCAGCTCCAGCTTTAATTTCTAAAATAACATCTCGATCATCATTGGGATCTCTTGGCAATAGCAGCTCTTCCATCGCGCTCGCATATTCTTCATAAGCTTTTTCTAGCGCTGGTATCTCGGCAGCAAAATCTGGTTCCACTTCTGCTAGTTCACGAGCAGCAGTTAGATCCTCTTCAGACTTTTTAAAGGCGCGATAGCCAGCAATGACAGGTCCTAGTTGGGCATATCTTTTTCCTAGTTGGCGAGCTTTTCCTTGATCAGCATGAATCGAAGGATCTGCCATATCTTTTTCAAGTTGCTCATACTCTTTAAGAATTTCAGGCATGGTGGAGAAACGGTTGGCATTCTTCTCAGCCATTTGCTCCCTGCCTTTCTAACTCAAGTAAACCTAGTTTGATAAATAAGAAAAGACCGCGCCCCAATTACTCAAGGGGCAACGGCCTTTACTTTAAAAGCTACTTCTTGGTCTGTTGTTTCTTAGCTCTCTCTTCGAACTTAGCAATACGTCCACCTGTATCAAGGATGCGCTGCTTGCCAGTGTAGAAAGGGTGGCTAGCTGAGGAAATTTCCACAGTAACTAGCGGATACTCCTTGCCGTCGCTCCAAACCATTTTCTGGTCACTTTTCATTGTTGAGCGGGTCAATATTGCAAAATCTGCAGAGGTATCACGGAATATCACATATCCATATTCAGGATGAATATCTTTACGCATCTTCATTGCTCCTTATTTTTTCATCTAGCTGGGTCCGAGGAATTTCGGTGAACCAGCCACTTAGGTGCGAAGGCTACCTAACGCCCCCACATTTGAGCCAATTGGCCCTTACTCCCCCTTCGGGGATTGATCAGGACCAACGGTGGTCTTTTGAACCTGCATCAAAAATTCAGCATTCGACTTAGTGCCCTTCATTTTCTCAAGGAGAAGTTCAAGTGCTTGTTGGGAATCAAGGGCGTGTAGAACTCGACGTAGCTTCCAGACAATATTTAGCTCCTCAGGTCCCATAAGAATTTCTTCCTTACGAGTTCCAGATGCATCGATATCAACTGCTGGGAAGATGCGCTTGTCAGCAAATCTGCGATCCAGCTTAAGCTCCATGTTTCCAGTTCCTTTAAACTCTTCAAAGATAACTTCATCCATCTTTGAGCCAGTTTCAACTAGAGCTGTTGCCAAAATAGTTAGTGATCCACCATCTTCAATATTTCTTGCGGCTCCAAAGAATTTCTTTGGAGGATAAAGCGCTGCTGAATCAACACCGCCGGAGAGAATTCTTCCTGATGCTGGAGCTGCGATGTTGTAAGCACGACCAAGACGAGTAATTGAATCAAGCAAAACAACAACGTCATGACCTAGCTCCACTAAACGCTTCGCGCGTTCAATAGCAAGTTCAGCAACGGTGGTGTGATCATCGGCAGGGCGATCAAAAGTTGATGCAATTACTTCGCCCTTTACTGATCTTTGCATATCAGTAACTTCCTCTGGGCGCTCATCAACTAGAACAACCATTAAGTGACACTCTGGATTATTAGTTGTAATGGCATTAGCAATTGCCTGCAACACCATAGTTTTTCCAGCCTTTGGTGGGGAGACAATTAATCCGCGTTGACCTTTACCAATCGGGGCAATCAAATCAATAACACGAGTAGTTAAAATATTTGGAAGAGTTTCAAGACGTAGACGATCCTGCGGATAGAGTGGAACAAGTTTTGAGAAATCTACTCTCTCCTTTGAACTATCTGGCTCCATGCCATTGATAGTGTCGAGGCGAACTAGAGCATTGAATTTCTCTCTCTTTTCTCCTTCGCGCGCTTGGCGTACCTGTCCGGTGACTACATCGCCTTTTCTAAGGCCATATCGGCGTACTTGCTGTAGAGATACATAAACATCATTTGGGCCTGGAAGATATCCAGCAGTTCGAAGGAATGCATAGTTATCGAGAATATCTAGCAAGCCCCCGACTGGAAGAAGTACATCATCTTCACTTAAAACTATCTCGCGCTCTCCGCGGTTTGAGCGATCCCTATCTCTAAAGCGATCACGGCCTCTATCGCGGTGGCGATCTCTGCGCCACTCTCTATCGCCTCGGGAGTTATCTCGTGAATTATTGTTATTTGAGTTATTAGAGTTATTGCTTGAATTATCTGAAGGCATTTCATCCTCATCTTGATCATCATCTTCGCTATCAGATGGCGCTGTCTCATTTGAATTGTTGTCACGTCTCTTTTGATTTCTTGCAGCTCGCTTTGCTTCGCGTTCAGCTTTAGCAGCTTCACGGTTTGCGGCCTGCAGGTCGGTGATTGCTGTTACTAGGTCAGGCTTTTTTAACTCTGCTGCGCCTTCGATACCTAGATTAGTTGCAATTTTTCTTAACTCAGGAAGTAGCAATGCAGATAGATCGCCAGATTCTCTCCGAGCACGTGTGCTTGTTTCTGCCATTTATGGTTCTTTTCTAGACCTTAGGTGAGATCTTTTAGTTTGAATTTGTGATTTTTTTTATCTGGTCTTACGGGAAGTATCAGATTGTGGGCTCAATATGCATGCCCTACGAGATAGAAATCTACCACTGCCTCGACTTAACCGACAAATCCAGGGCTTGGCCCGCCGTTTAAGGCTATTTATACCGCTGCAATCCTTACGCCGGTTGGAGAAATCTCAAGATCCATTGCCTTGAAGTAATCGCCCCCGCTTCGAATCAAATCGTCATGCTCGGCCTTAGTTGCAGTGTGCAACACGAGAACTGAGGGGCCTGCCCCAGAGATCATTGCCGCTACCCCAGCTTTTCTAAATTTATTCACTAGATCTATCGACTTTGGCATCGCCTCTCTTCGATAACTCTGGTGAAGAAGATCTTGCGTTGCAGCAAAAAGTAGTTCTGGTCTGGAAGATAAAGCATGAACTAAAAGGGCTGATCTTCCAGAATTAATGCTGGCATCTTTATGAGATATCTGCTCGGGAAGCATCTTGCGCGCCTTGCCCGTTGACAGTTGAGTATCTGGCACGAATAAAAGAGCTCGAATATTTGGGTCAACGCTAAAGCCTGAAGCACAACCAGTTACAACTTTTGCCCTATCTTCCATCCAAGAAATTGTTGCACCGCCAAAGGTTGCAGCGGCAACATTATCTGGATGTCCTTCAATATCTGTGGCAAGAGCAATTAGATCATCATCGCTCATCAAATTACTTCCAGAAAGAACTAGAGATCTAGAAAGACTTAGGCCGCCAACAATTGCAGCAGCTGAAGACCCAAGACCTCTTCCATGAGGAATTTCGTTTAGACATCTAAGCGCTATACCTCTTGGTTTACCTCCCATAAACTCAAAACCTGCCATCATTGCTTTAATTACTAGATGCTTGCCATCTTTTTTAACATCTTCTGCGCCCTGGCCCGTTACATCAACATCAAATATTTCATCATCTAAAATTTGAGCAACGTAGGTATCGCGAAGTTCAAGAGCCAGAGCTAGGCAATCAAAGCCAGGGCCTAAATTGGCAGAACTTGCTGGAACGCTTGCCTGCATCGGAGTTGCCTTATAAGTGAGGCGATCTTTAAATCCTCTAGACATAATTAGCTAAGTCCAATCACTTTGGCAGCTTTTTTCACATCTACTGGGACAGTAATTGGCTTATCGGCCCCATTTAATATCCATTGAATATCTTTAAGACCATTTCCAGTTACGGTAATTACAATCTTCTTACCCTTTGGAAGCTTCTTTGCAGCTTTATACTTAATCAATCCGGCAAGTCCTGCTGCACTTGATGGTTCAACGAAGACTCCCTCTTTAGCTGCAACCAAGCGATAGGCGCTTAATATCTCAGCATCGCTGACCATATCGATCAAACCTTTTGATTCATCTCTAGCTTGCTCTGCTTGCTTCCAGGAAGCAGGATTTCCAATACGAATAGCTGTGGCTAGCGTCTCTGGGTTTTTAACAATCTTGCCACGAACAATAGGAGCTGCTCCCTTTGCTTGAAATCCCCACATAGCTGGAAGGGATTTTGAAATTCGATCAGCGTAATACTCTTTATAACCTTTCCAATACGCCGTTATATTTCCAGCATTTCCAACTGGCATGACATGTATGTCTGGCGCAAAACCAAGTGCATCTATAACTTCAAATGATGCGGTCTTTTGTCCTTCAATTCGATAAGGATTTACTGAATTAACCAGAGAGACTGGATATTGCTCAGATAATTGCTTTGCAAGAGTTAAGCAATCATCAAAGTTACCCTTTACTTGTAATAACTTCGCGCCATGGGCAATTGCTTGGGCTAGCTTTCCCATCGCGATCTTTCCTTGCGGAACTAAAACAACAGGAACCATTCCAGCTTTAGTGGCATAAGCAGCAGCACTTGCACTGGTATTACCGGTAGAGGCGCAGATAACTGCTTTTGCGCCATCTTCAGCTGCTTTTGAAATAGCCATCGTCATTCCGCGATCTTTGAAAGATCCAGTGGGATTTGCTCCTTCAAATTTAAGCCAGACATCATTTCCTAACATCTCTGAGAGCACGCAGGCGTAGATAAGAGGAGTGCCGCCCTCATTTAACGTAACAATTGGAGTTTTACTGCTAACGGGTAGACGCTTTTCATACTCTCTTATTACACCGCGCCATTGATGTGCGCCAGATTTCTTAAATAAGCTCACTATTTACTTCCCTCAATACGAAGCACGCTCTCAACGCTCTTTACTACATCGCTATCCGCAAGCGACTTAACAGTTTTCTTTAGCGCCGACTCTGGGGCGTAGTGAGTTGCAACAATTAGCTCTGCGCTATCTCCGCGACCTGTCTGTCTCACTGTTTCGATAGAGACGCTATTGGCAGCAAATAGCTGGGCCACATTTGCTAAAACTCCTGGCTTATCAGCCACATCTAGTCTTATTAGATACTGTGATTTCACTTTATCAATTGGCGCAATCGCCAAATCTGCATAATCACTCTCGCCATGGCCCTGGCCACCTCTAATTTTATTGCGAGCAATTGCAATTAAATCGCCCAAAATAGCGCTCGCTGTTGGCTCGCCTCCCGCTCCTCTGCCATAGAACATTAACTCACCAGCAGATTGAGCTTCTATAAAGACTGCATTAAATGCCAGACGAACCGCTGCAAGTGGATGCTTGCGAGAAATTAGTGTGGGATGAACTCGCACTGATATCTCATTTTCTTTGGTGAGCTCTGCAATTGCTAATAACTTAATCACACAACCCATATCTCTTGCCACTGCTACATCCCTAGCGCTGATCTGGCTAATACCTTCACAGTAAACATCACTTGCAGTAATTCTTGAGTGGAAAGCAAGACCTGCAAGGATTGCAGCTTTTGCCGCAGCATCATGGCCTGCAATATCAGCTGTGGGATCTGCTTCGGCAAATCCCAAATACTGCGCTTCTTTTAATACCTCTTCAAAAGATGAGCCCTCTTCATCCATCTTGGTAAGAATGTAATTAGTGGTGCCATTTACAATTCCCATAACTCGATTTACATGATCTCCCACAATTGATTCGCGCATTGGGCGAAGTATTGGAATTGCGCCGCCTACCGATGCTTCATAGTAAAGATCAACCCCAGCTTTATCAGCTGCACTAAATAACTCTGCGCCATGTTGGGCAAGCAGTGCTTTGTTAGCAGTGATAATAGATTTTCCGTTGCTAATTGCTTTCAATATTAGAGTTCGAGCCGGCTCTATTCCGCCCATCACTTCAATAACAATGTCTACTAGTGGATCGCTAACTACAGATTCAGCATCTTGAGTAAGAAGTTCCTTTGGAATCCGTTCGCGCCCTGCTTTGCTATCTCTAACTGCAATACGAGTTAAATTCAATTTAGCACCAGATCGAGCAGCAAAATCGCCATCATCTGCCAAGAGCAAGCGAGCTACCTCTGAGCCCACAACGCCGCAGCCAAGCATGGCGACATTAAAGCTCTGCTGCGCGCTAATCATTTTGCTCCACCTTTACCGATCTGCCTTGGTTCTTCTTCAATCTCCAAGGCTAGAAGGTCGCGATGGGTTTCGCGGCGAATAATGCTTCGCGCCTTGCCATTAAGGACGCAAATCACTGGCGGCCTTGTCATATGGTTGTAATTGCTGGCCATACTGCGCCCATATGCGCCGGTAGCAGGAACAACTAGTAGATCACCCGGAGAAATATCGCTAGGTAGCTGCACATCTCTAATGATGATGTCCCCGGTTTCGCAATGCTTTCCAACTACTCGAGATTTTCTAAGTGGGGCGCTACTACTGCGATTTGCAAGCGTAATTGAATACTGCGCTTCATATAAGGCCGGTCGAATGTTATCGCTCATTCCACCATCAACTGATACATACCAACGAGTTGAGCCATCTGACAGAGTTACCTCTTTAGTTGTTCCAACTTTATAAATTGTCACCATAGAGGGGCCAACAATTACTCGACCAGGTTCAATAGAAATTCTTGGAATCTTTAGCAGGGCTTTCTCACACTCTGTCTTAACTCTACCTGCAATCACACTTAATATTTCATCAGCAGAACTTGGTTTATCACCCTCGATATATGCAATTGCATAGCCGCCACCCAGATCTAATTCTGCTAGTTCGGCTCCAAACTCATCTCGGTATTTAGCAAGCACTGAGATAAGCCTTGAAGCGCTTAACTCAAAAGAATCTGGCGTAAATATCTGCGAACCAATATGAGCATGTAGTCCCCGTAGCTCCAGAGAGTCATGTTTCTTCACAGACAAGATCGCATCCCACGCCGCCCCAGATGTAATTGAAAATCCAAATTTCACATCTTCATGTCCAGTTGAAATAGCTTCATGGGTGTCAGCATCAACTCCAGGATTTAGACGAAGTAATACTCCTTGTATGACTGACTTTTCATGCGCGATTCTGGCCACGCGATCTATTTCCTGTAGTGAATCAATAACTATTACTCCAACTCCATAATCAATGGCGGCAGCAATTTCTGACTCTGACTTGTTATTTCCATGTAATTCAATTTTTTTAGCTGGAAAATTGGCTGCAATTGCTACCGCTAATTCACCATCAGTACAGACATCAAGTCCAAGGCCAGCCTGTTCAATCCAGCGCGCAACTTGAGTTGAGATAAATGACTTTGCTGCGTAATAAGCAGTTCCAGCATTTGCGCCAAATGCCTCCTGTAGAGCTTTAGCCCAGAGGCTTGCTCGAGCTTTAAAGTCTGATTCATCAAGAATGAAAGCTGGCGTTTCAAACTCGTCTGCTAAATCACTAACTGAAATATCTCCAATTGTGATTTCGCCATTTACGCGTCTTGCACTAAGTGGCCAAATGACAGGATTTAGATCTTGGCTCATAGCTACATCTTCTCCGGAGCACTTACGCCCAATAGATTTAAAGCATTACTTATTACCTGACGGGTTGCATCACAGAGCGATGCTCTCGATGAATGTATAGCGCTTGGTGATTCATCACCTAGCGGAAGGACACGACAATCGTTATAGAAGCCGTGATACAGAGTTGCTAACTCCTCAATATACCTAGCGATGCGATGAGGCTGACGAAGCTCTGCAGCGCTTGCAACAACTCTAGGAAATTCTGCAAGAGAACCTAATAGCTCGCGCTCACGATCATGAGTTAGAAGATCTGCTTGGTAGGAATTAACTCCATAAGGTATTGATAAATCTTTAGCATTTCTTAGCACAGCGCAAATTCTGGCATGGGCATATTGCACATAAAAGACAGGATTATCGTTAGTTCGTTTTTTAAGCAGATCAATATCTAAAACCATAGGAGTATCAACTGGATAGCGAATCAAGGTGTAGCGAGCTGCATCAACGCCAACTTTCTCCACCAGCTCCTCCAGAGTGATAATTGTCCCCGCTCTTTTTGAAAGCTTAATCTCTTGGCCACCTTCAATAATCTTGACCAATTGGCCAATCAATACATGGATGTTGTACTCCGGATCATCTCCAGCGCAAGCAGCCGTTGCTTTAAGCCGGCCAACATAGCCATGATGATCTGCTCCGAGCATATAGATGCAGATATCAAAGCCGCGCCTTCTCTTATCTAGATAATAAGCAGTATCAGATGAGAAGTAAGTTAATTCTCCGCCAGATTTAACCAGGACTCGATCTTTATCATCACCAAAATCAGTTGTTCTAAGCCAGATGGCCCCTTCATTTTCATAAGTATGACCTTGCGATTTAAGAGTTGCTAATGCTTTATCAATGCCATCACCGCTATGAAGTGAGCGCTCTGAAAACCAGATATCAAAATGGGTTCCAAAGTTATCTAAAACTCTTTTCTGCTGCGCTAATTGCAATTCATATCCAGCTTCGCGGAAAGCCTCAATTGCTCCCGGTCCGCTTAGTTTTTTGTATTCTGGGTTCTTTATGAGAATTTCTTGAGCCAACTCATCGATGTATTCACCTTGATAACCATCTTCAGGTTTATCTTGACCAAGGGCAGATGCGGCAAGTGATGCTCCAAATAGATCCATCTGATTACCACGATCATTTATATAAAACTCACGAGCTACTTTCGCTCCACCTGCGATTAAAACTCTTGCAAGGGCGTCACCTACTGCTGCCCACCTGGTATGACCTAGATGCAGCGGTCCGGTGGGATTAGCACTTATGAATTCTAGATTGATTTTTACTCCAGAGAGAATCTTTACCTCTCCAAACTTATCGCCTTGAGCATAGATAGTATTAACTACAGCGCCTTGTGAAGCTTTTACTAATGTAATATTTATAAATCCTGGTCCTGCAATTTCAATTCTTTCAATAATCTCATTTGACTTTAGTGATGTAGTAATAATCTCTGCGATCTGCCTTGGTGGTTTTCCAGCACTCTTTGCTAGCGCAAGCGCAATTGAAGTTGCATAATCACCATGATCACGATTCTTTGGTCGCTCCAAAGTAATTTCATCAAGAGCTGCATTTGAACTCAACTCTGCTGGCAGCTCACCGTTTGCAATAGCGGCTTTGACAGATTCCAAAATCGCGGCGGCAAGGAGTTCATGAGGGGCAAGCTCAGGCGAATTTGGTGAATTAGAGGCCGACACCTAGAGAAGGCTACCGACCCCACCTTCTTTCTTGCGTCAACGAGAAAAAGGCCTTGATTTTGACCTCAATAATGGGCCTCGTTATCAAAGTGTTATCTGCTCCCGCTCAGAATTTGAGATATCCGACTACCGCGCAAGGGGTTAGTAAAAGTAGGTTTCACCCCAGGTGGGCCGCCCTTGCGGTCCATTTATTAACTACTTTCGAAAGGTATCTAATAAATATGTCAAAGCGCCGTCTCGCGATCTCTGCACTAGTTGCATCGTTCGCATTAATTCTCACCGGTTGCTCCTCATCAGATGAAGGTTCATCTGATGGTTTCGTTGGAGTCATCCTTCCAGATGCTGCATCTTCAGCACGTTGGGAAACCGCTGACCGCGGATTCCTACAAGCTGCATTTGATGCTGCTGGAGTAAAAGTTGATATCCAGAACGCAAATGGTGATGCTGCTGCATTCCAGACAATTGCTGATGGAATGTTGTCTGCTGGTGCCAAGGTTCTCATTCTTGTAAACCTTGACTCAGAGTCAGCAAAGGCTGTCCAAGATAAGGCAGCAGAACAAGGTGTACCAACAATTGATTATGACCGTCTAACACTTAACGGTTCAGCGTCATACTACGTTTCATTTGATAACGAAGCTGTTGGTCGTCTACAAGGTGAAGGAATCAAGGCTTGCCTTGATGGAGCAGGAAAGACAAAGGCACGTCTTGTCTACCTAAATGGTTCACCAACTGATAACAACGCAACCTTGTTCAAGGCTGGTTATGACTCAGTACTTCGCCCATCAATCGATGCAGGCGATTACACACTAGTTGATGACCAGGCTGTTCCAGACTGGGATAACGTCAAGGGTGGAACAATATTTGAGCAGCAACTATCAAAGGCTGGCGGCAAGCTTGACGCCGTAGTCTCAGCTAACGAAGGCCTTGGCCTTGCAGCTGTTGCTGTTCTAAAGAAGAACGGACTCAATGGAAAGGTTTGCGTATCCGGACAGGATGCAACCGTTGATGGTCTCCGTGCAATTCTTACTGGCGATCTTTCAAACACCGTTTACAAGGCAATCAAGGCTGAAGCAGAAGCTGCTGCAGCACTTGCTATTGCTCTTCTAAATGGCGAAGAGGCAACAACAGCTACCGGATCTGTAAACAACGGTGTAACCGATGTTCCATCAGTTCTTCTAGTTCCTGTCTCAATCACCAAGGCAAACGTCAAGGATGTAATTGCTGATGGCTTCCAGACACGTGAAGCAGTATGCGAAGGCATCGAAGACCTCTGCACAGCTAACGGAATCTAAGAATTCTTAGAGGAATAGTTAGCTAAAAAGAAGTAAAAGAGTTCAGCCCGAGTATTAAATTACTCGGGCTGAACTATTAAATCCCACTAAGGCTAGGAATAAAGTGGCATCACCGATTCTCTCCCTTAAGCGAGTAAACAAATCTTTTGGCCCCGTCCATGTATTAAAGGATGTTGATTTCTCTGCCTATGCGGGAAAGGTAACCGCCTTAGTTGGAGATAACGGCGCAGGAAAGAGCACGCTAATTAAGTGCATCGCCGGCATCTATACCCCAGAGACTGGAGAATTTATTTTTGAAGGAAATCCAGTCACCATTTCAGGACCAAGGGATGCCACAACACTTGGAATTGAAATTGTTTATCAGGATCTAGCTCTCTGTGACAATTTAGATATTGTCCACAATATGTTTTTAGGAAGAGAAGAGATAAGTGGGATTACGCTAAATGAATCCAGCATGGAGTCTTTGGCAAAGAAAACTCTAGATGGCTTAAGTGTTAGAACTGTTAAATCAATAAGACAAAAGGTTGCCTCACTAAGTGGCGGTCAGAGACAAACTGTTGCTATTGCAAGAGCGGTGCTATGGAACAGCAAGGTAGTAATTCTTGATGAACCAACTGCCGCACTCGGAGTTGCTCAAACTGAACAAGTTCTCAAACTAGTAAGACAACTAGCTGATAATGGGCTGGCCGTTATTGTAATTAGCCATAATCTCAATGATGTTTTCCAAGTAGCAGATAACATCGCTGCGATGTATCTCGGGAGTATGGCTGCGCAAGTGGAGAAAAACTCAGTAACTCAAAATGATGTAGTGCGTCTCATAACCACTGGAGCGCAAAAATGAGTCAAGACTTAAGCATTAAGCAATCAGCTACTGATTGGTGGAGCAAAGTAAAAGCTGGCCAAGTGGGAGCACTTCCGGCGCTGCTTGGACTATTTGTTCTCTGCATCGTATTTGGCACTCAGAGCTCGGTATTTCTAACGCCAGGAAATCTAGCTAATTTACTTACCCAGGCAGCGGCAGTAATTGTCATTGCGATGGGCCTAGTTTTCGTGCTCTTGCTCGGAGAAATTGATCTCTCGGCTGGTTATGCCGCAGGAGTTTGCGGCGGGCTCTTGGTAATCATGATTACCGAGATGGATTATCCCTGGTATCTAGCATTTCCAATCAGTGTTCTTGCTGGAGTTCTCCTAGGAGCAGTTATTGGATATTTAGTTGCCCAATTAAAGATTCCTTCATTCGTGGTGACTCTTGCAACATTTCTAGCTTTTCAAGGGCTATTACTTCTCTTGGTTGGAGAGGGCGGAACGATTCGGATTGAAGATCCGGTAATTCTCGCAGTTGAGAATAAGAACCTCTCAGTTTCCTATAGCTGGATTTTCTTCCTACTTACCGCTGGCGCTTATCTCCTCTCTGGCTTACTGAAATTTAGAAAGCGCAAAAAAGCTGGCCTAGTTGATAATTTATTTAAACTCTGGGTAATAAAGACTTTTGTATTAATTGCTATTGGAACTCTGGCTACCTGGGCCTTAACTGTAGAGCGCAGCAATAATCCAGATTTAGTAAGTCTTCGAGGAATTCCTTATGTAGTGCCGGTAATTCTCGTTCTTTTAGTTGGTGCCACCTTCGTTCTTTCTCGCACCTCATTTGGCCTTCATATCTATGCAGTTGGTGGAAATGCTGAAGCTGCTCGCAGAGCTGGTATTAATGTCAAGAGGGTAAGAATTACAGCATTTATGATCTGTACCGGTTTTGCAGCAGTTGCAGGAATGATCTTTGTGTCACGTGCAAATTCCATCTCACCAACAACTGGAGGAAGTTCAACGCTTCTTTACGCAGTAGGTGCTGCGGTTATTGGCGGAACAAGTCTTTTTGGTGGAAAAGGAAAAGTTAGTGATGCAATCCTCGGCGGCCTTGTTGTAGCTGTCATTGATAATGGCATGGCACTGCTTGGCTATCCAGCTGGAATTAAGTTCATGGTTACTGGCGCAGTTCTTCTAATCTCAGCAACTATTGATGCTGTATCTAGGCGAGGAGCGAGCACGACCTAAAGGCTAAGTATTTAAGTACTTTCCGGCGGTTTTTGACTCTGGCAATTACTGGGTATCCTTACGCCTCCAACTCTTGCGGGAGTGGTGAAATGGCAGACACGCAGGTCTTAGGAACCTGTGCTTCGGCGTGTGGGTTCAAGTCCCACCTCCCGCACCAG
>CANNDP010000013.1 GCA_947503395.1 Actinomycetota bacterium | reverse complement strand
AGTGGTGTTACGGTGTTCAAACTAGAACAAGGCCTTGATACCGGGCCGATCTACTCCACTTTAAGTTATCCATTGAATGATAAATCTAGAAGTGATGAAGTTTTGAAAGATCTGTCATCTCTATGCATTCAACCAGTAAATCAGGCCCTAATAATGATTGCAGCAGGAGAACCTGCTACAACGCAAGAATCTGATGGGGTAACGCTTGCACCGAAGATTTTAAAGAGCGACGGCAGGATTGATTGGAATCGAGATTCGAAAATGCTTGATAGGCAGATCAGGGCCTTTCAACCCTGGCCTGGTGCTTACACATCATTTAATGGCACACGAATTGAAATCATCGAAGCCAGAGTATCCGATGCAGATGGAGCAGCAGGTGAAGTTATTTCTCTCAATCCTCTACTCGTTGGAACTGGATCTGGTTCTCTTGAGATCATCCGGGTGAAACCTGAAAATAAGCGTGAGATGAGTAGTAGTGATTGGGTGAGAGGGGCAAGAATTACGGTGCCTTGTGCTTTTGAATGAGTAATAAACCCAGGAAAATTGATAACCCACGCCTCTTAGCATTTGAAGTGCTTGCAGAGGTAGGGCTTCAAGGCGCATACAGCAATCTCATTCTTCCAAAAGCTTTATCTGAATCAATACTTGAAGCTAATGATCGTGCCCTTGCCACAGAATTGGTTTATGGCACTCTTCGAATGCAGGGGAGACACGATCACTTTATATCAGCTGCTAGCGATAGATCTTTGGAACAAATAGATCCAAAAGCTCTGATTGTACTAAGACTTGGTACGCATCAATTAAAACAGATGAGAGTTCCGAGTCATGCGGCTATTTATGAGAGTGTCGAACTAGCAAAGAAGGTTGTTGGAAAGTCAACAGCCTCATTTGTAAATGCAATCTTGCGCAAAATTGACTCACTGGATTTTGAGCAACTATCTAAACCAACTCAGGAATACGCAAGATTGGCACTTGAATACTCCCACCCTGAATGGATCGTAAGCTCATATTTTGATTCTCTAAAAAACTCAAGTGACGTAATTAGCCTTCTTCAAGCAAACAATAACCCTGCGAAACCAACACTGATTGCTTGGCCAGGTTTGGCTGCTCAAGGAGAACTTCTGGAGGCCGGAGCACTTGCAATAGCAAGAAGTTCTGTTGCTGCGACATTTGATGGAAATCCTGGAGACATTGCAGCCATTAGAGAGCGACGCGCTGGAGTCCAAGATCTAGGTTCCCAGCTTGTTGTGGAGAAGTTTTACGATCAATTTAAGCCGAATCTTCGATGGCTAGATTTATGTGCAGGGCCGGGCGGGAAAGCTGCATATCTATCAGCGTTATTGAAGCGTGACGGGGGATCCCTACTCGCGAACGAGATTTCAAATGAACGAGCAAAATTAGTCTCTCAAGTGATGCAGCATGGCGAAGTCAATGTTTGTGACGGCCGATCCATGCCAGATGAGCTTGGAAAGTTTGATCGAATACTGCTTGATGCGCCTTGCACTGGCATTGGAGCACTTAGAAGACGGCCAGAGGTTAGATGGAGACGAAATCTTCAAGATCTAAAGAATCTCACTCAGTTGCAAAGTGAACTTTTAGAGTCTGCAACACGCTTGCTTTCACCCGGCGGCATCATTGCCTACGTCACTTGCTCCTCCCATCAAGCTGAGACTAAGTTCCAGATTAGATCTTTTCTTAAACAGCATAGTAATTTCACAAGAATTTCCGTTCAAGATGAACGGGCAGATATTGATGGTGATTTACAATTATGGCCACACCGCGATGGCACTGATGCAATGTTCCTTTCGCTTTTAAGGAGTCAGGAGAGTGTTGGATGATAAGAATTTGTCCTAGCATTCTAAATGCCAATTTTGATGACCTTCCAGGGGAAATTGAGAAGGTGGCTTCAACGGCAGATCTGATCCATCTAGATGTAATGGATAATGTTTTCGTTCCTAATTTTACTTTTTCGCCTGAACGAACCCGGGAAATAATTGATTTTTCTGCGCTACCAATAGATGTGCATCTCATGGTGGCAGAAGTAGATGAGAAGGTAAGTCAATATTCCTCAAAAAATGCCGTAAGTATGACGGTTCATTTTGAAGCCTGCCAAGATCCGCTGCAAACTCTTAAAAACATCAGAAGCCTTGGTAAGAGAGCTGGCCTTGCAATCAAACCTGATACACCAATCGAAGTAGTTGAAGAGCTTCTGCCAGCAATAGATATGATCGTTGTGATGACAGTTGAGCCAGGTTTTGGCGGTCAGTCTTTTATGGCCTCAATGATGCCTAAGGTTGAGAAAGCTCGTCGCTATTTAGAGCAGCGCAAGTTAAATGATGTCTGGCTTCAAATCGATGGTGGCATCTCGTTATCCACTATTGAAACTGCGCGCCGGGCAGGTGCAGATACTTTTGTAGCAGGATCCGCTGTTTATAAATCAGAAAACCCTGGAAGTATGGTTGAGCAACTGCGCACGCTTGCCAATGATTGCTAGCTTAATTGCCGCAACTAATTTAGGTATTGGATAAGAGCGTTAAGACCAGCCTTTTCTAGATGCAGGTCAGCTTTCTGTCTTAGTATCTCTTTGCCCATATAGCTCACTCCAAGCCCAGCAATTTCGATCATGTCTATATCGTTTGCTCCATCGCCCACAGCCACCGTATTTTCTAGTTCAATATTATGCAGGGCAGCGAACTCTCTTAAGGCCCGCGCTTTAGCCATTCGATCTATAGGAGCTGACGTGATTTTGCCGGTTAGCCTGCCATCAACGACTTCTAAAACGTTTGCCTCTAGAAAATCTAGCTGTAATTGAGCAAACAACTTATCAAGAACATTATGAAAGCCACCTGAGACAGCACCTACTAAAAAACCATTCTTGCGCAGATAAGAAAACAATTCATCAAAACCCTCTGCAAATGAAATCTGGCTTATGACCTCATCAAAGACCGATTCTGGAAGTCCTTCAAGGAGTGAGACTCGCGCAGATAAAGCTTGCGCGAAATCAATTTCTCCCTTCATAGCCCTTGCCGTGATTTGCTGAACCTCTCTGCCATGTCCAGATTTGTCAGCAAGTAGGTCAATTACCTCCTGTTTTATCAGGGTTGAATCAACATCAAAGAGAATCAATCTGTATTTCATAGCAATTCACATGCAACATCGAATTTATCAAGAGCCTTTAATAAATCTGCTTCAACAGCATCTAGGTGAGCGGGATCTAGCTCAATTTCAAGCGCCAAAATCATTCTGCCGGCCATAAGTATCTCTTGTCGATCCAGAATGCTTAGAGTGAAGGGTTTTAAGGTTTCATCCACCAATTGATTGGGGACTTGGCTCGCCGCTCCACTGATGAGAATAATTGCCTGCGCTTTCACTGCCGAAGTTTAGCGAATACTCATTAGCAACGAGGTATCTTGTCGCCCTATGGAACCCTTATTGCGCTGCGTCCAGGTGGAAGTTCTTAGATCCAATAAGCGCATTTTAGGACCTATTTCTTGGCAGATAAATGCGCAAGAAAGATGGGTCATCCTTGGCCCAAATGGAGCAGGCAAGACAACACTTCTGCAATTACTTGCTGCCTTAATACACCCAAGCAAAGGCAGTGTGGAGATTCTTGGCGAGAAGATGGGATCAACTGATGTCTTTGAGTTAAGACCGCGAATTGGTTTAACCTCTAGCGCAATGATGGAATTTCTCCCAGGAGATGAGAAAGTAATAGACGTTGTTTTAACTGCAGCTTATGGAATCGCTGGTAGGTGGCAAGAGGATTACGATCTCTGGGATGAATCAAGGGCTAAAGCACTTCTAAATATCTTTGGAGTGCGAGAGTTAGGAGAGAGGACTCTTTCTACTTTAAGTGAAGGTGAGAAGAAACGAGTTCAAATTTCAAGAGCGCTTATGGCAGACCCTGAACTTCTATTACTCGATGAACCAGCTGCTGGACTAGATCTTGGAGGTCGTGAAGATATTCTTTCTCGCATCACCTCATACACCAGCGAGGAGCGCGCCCCTGCAACAGTAATTGTCACTCATCATATTGAAGAGATTCCGGCAGGCACCACGCACGCACTTTTGCTTAAAGAAGGCCAGGCGCTCTACGCAGGAGCGATATCTGAAACTCTTACCGAGGCGAATATCGAAGAGGTTTTTGGCGTCAGAGTTTCATTATCCTTTAATGGTTTGCGTTATTTTGCTGTGGCAAGAGATTAATGCTTTCTTCTTTAGTTCCGGATCATTGGAAGGAACTTCTCCAAGACTATAACTCGCAGATCGATGAGCTTGGCACGAAGCTACAAAAGCGAGCTGACCAAGGCGAGCGGATACTCCCAGACAAAAAGCATTTATTTCGCGCATTAGAGATAAAACCCGAATTAGTGAAAGTTATTATTGTTGGTCAAGATCCATATCCAAATATTTCAGATGCGATAGGTCTTTCCTTCGCTGTTCCTGCCAGAAAGACTGGACTGCCAGGATCGCTTCTAAATATTCAAAAAGAGATCATGACCGATATTGGCTCAACAACAACGGCAGATGGCGATCTGACTAAATGGACAGGTCAAGGAGTAATGCTGTTAAATCGAGTCCTTACTGTTACCGCAGGTGAGAGCGGTTCACATTCAAAGTTAGGCTGGCAAGAAATCACTGAGAAGATCGTTTCGCATTGCGCCAACTTGGGAGCAGTTGGTTTGCTATGGGGATTAAGTGCTAGAGAATTGGCCCATCTCTTCAAGGAGGATTGCTTAGTCGAAGGGGTTCATCCAAGTCCGCTTTCAGCCCATCGAGGTTTTCTTGGATCTAAGCCCTTTTCGAGAGTGAATCAACTTTTGGAAAACAAAGGAAAAACTGCAATTATCTGGTGAAATAAATCTGGCCCGGGATAAACCGGGCCAGACCTTTTACTACAACTATTTCTTTAAGCTACCCAAGCGTTTATTGGGTTATTGAGGAAGTAGATCATAAACAGACCTGCAGTAAGTAGAAGTAGAGGATGGACATCCTTACGTCTTCCCTGCAAGTATCTGATTACTACATAAGAAACAAATCCAGCTCCAATACCTACTGAGATGTTGTAGGTAAATGGCATCAAAATGATGGTTAAGAAGGCTGGAATTGCAATTCCATAATCTTCCCAATCAATTGATTTAATCTGAGTCATCATCAAGAAACCTACGATGATCAGAGCTGGGGTAGCTGCTTCATAAGGAATGATTGCAACTAATGGAGCTAGGAAGGTAGTTAGAAGGAAGAGAACTCCAGTTACTACTGAAGCAAGTCCCGTTCTAGCGCCTTCGCCAACGCCTGATGCTGATTCGATATATGAAGTGTTTGAAGAAACACCACCAGCGCCACCTGCAACAGCTGCTAGTGAGTCAACAAGAAGGATGCGATCTGCATTTGGAGGAGTTCCATCCTTATCGTTTAATCCAGCCTCTTGACCGATAGCAGTCATCGTTCCCATAGTGTCAAAGAAGTCAGCTAGGA
Source organism: Actinomycetota bacterium (assembly GCA_947503395.1). Taxonomy (GTDB): domain Bacteria; phylum Actinomycetota; class Actinomycetes; order Nanopelagicales; family Nanopelagicaceae; genus MAG-120802. Next base: position 11,469 of record CANNDP010000013.1, on the reverse strand, counting down.
GAAGAGTGAAGACCAAGAGAAGAGCTGTGATTAGTGGAACTCGATCAAATGAACCAAAGAGGTTAAATGAACCAAGCAGACCAAAGTCTGGAGTTGCAACAACGGCTTCTGGCAGAGCTGGAACATTTAGATTCCATCCCTTTGGATTTACATTGCCAGTTGCGCCATCAAAGAGTGGCCCAATCTTAAAGGCGCTCTCAAGAGCGATTGCAAGTCCAGTTGAAATAATAATTCCAAGTAGAAGAGCAGCTTTGATCTTTCTGACCATCAAACCGATAGTTAGGAAGAGACCAAAAGCAAAGACGATTACAGGCCAGCCAACTAATTCACCATTGTTTCCAAGTGTTACTGGAACTGGTCCTGAGCCAGTGCGACGGACGAATCCGGCATCGACTAGACCAATAAGGGCGATAAATAGACCGATACCGACAGAGATCGCGATCTTTAGCTGAGTTGGAACTGCGCGAAATACGGCAGTTCTAAAGCCAGTAAGAACGAGAACGGTGATGATAATTCCTTCAAGGACAACAAGACCCATGGCATCTGCCCAGGTCATCTTGGAGGCAATACCAACAGCTACGAAGGTGTTTAAGCCGAGGCCAGTTGCAATTGCAAGAGGGAAGTTGGCAACAACTCCCATCAGAATTGACATGACACCAGCAATTAACGCCGTTGCTGCCGCAACGAGCGCTAGGTTTGGAACATCTCCGCCACCAAGGAATTTTCCATCGCCGTCTTTTGCAAGACCGATGATTAGTGGATTGAGAGCAACGATATAGGCCATCGTAAAGAAGGTGACTACACCGCCGCGGACTTCCTGGGCTACTGAGGAGCCCCGTTGTGAGATTTTGAAGTATGAATCGAGCATGCTCTTCCTTTTCAACCCAATGAAGGGATGTCGCTAATTTTTTAACGGTGGTGGTTGCGACACCGTGTGGATGCAGTCCACAAGCCGAGGGGAGTGGCTTAAATCTATTAGTTACCCCTTGGTAAGTCGGGAAACGACACCAAAACCTGCAGCGACTGCATACCCAATGAGCAGAGCAAAGAGCGCTGTTCCAAGGCCGATCCGGCCGCCTAAAGCCCAACCAGCAAGGAGAACTGAAACCTCAATCGCAGTTCTAACCCGCCCGACTCGGATTCCTGTTCTTCTATGCAGGGAGGTCATCCAGCCATCACGGGGACCTGGACCAAGGGCGCAGGTGATGTAAAGAGCTGATCCAATGCCAATTAGTCCAATGCCAATAAATACATAGAGAAGTTTAATGAGATATAAATCAGGAGTTCCAATCAGAGCAATTCCAACATCAATTCCAATAGCGATAACAACAATATTTGCAAGCGTTCCAAAACCGGGTTTCTCTTTTAATGGAATCCAGAGCAGGAGAACAAGGCAACTAATTAGAAACGTTGCACTGCCTATGGTGATATTACTTCTTGTTGCAACTCCCTGAGCAAGAACTGACCAAGGCGCATTACCGAGCTCTGAAATGATTATTAAGCTATCGCCGATTCCAAAAATGAAAAGACCAAAAGTGAGAATTGAAACTCTAGATATAGAGAGATCCCAGCGATGGGAAGCGCTCCAAGGGGTTATTGGAATGGTTTTATGAGGCCTTAGCGCATCTATAAATCTCTTCACTTTCTAACGCTACACCATTGATACTCTAGACTTATCTTCATGTTCGTCGGAGTCGGAACGCTTATTAATATAGTGGCAATCATTGCTGGAGCTGCGCTAGGTGTTTTGCTTGGAAATAAGATGAGTGAAAAAACCCGAAATCTTGTTATGGATGTCCTTGGCGCAATCACCTTAATTGCTGCGGCCGGGGCAATCAAAGCTCTTTGGGATGAAGATTTCAATAGATTTCTACCAGATGGCTCACCACTTCTAGTTGTTCTTGCCTCACTTCTAGTGGGTGGATTACTTGGTTCTCTGCTAAAGATTGAAGATCATCTTGAAGTAATTGGAATCAAATTAAAGGCGCGATTTGATAAAGATGGAAAATCTCCTTTCGTAGAGGGTTTTGTCAGCGCTTCGCTTCTCTTTGTAATCGGTCCACTCGCAATTTTAGGAAGCATTAGTGATGGAATGTCTACAGGCATTGAGCAGTTAACGTTGAAAAGTATTCTCGACTTTTTCACATCTATTGCCTTTGCAGCAGCCCTTGGTTGGGGAGTAGCTTTATCAGCCTTGCCTGTTGGTATCTATCAATTTGCTTGGACCGGGGTTGGTTTTGCACTTGGAGCAATTCTTGAGCCGTATCAAGTCAGCGCTATGACGGCAACCGGCGGTGTCTTACTTCTAGGAATCGCTTTGAAACTTCTTAATATCAAGCAGATAGCAATAGGCAACCTTCTGCCAGCTTTAGCTCTTGCACCGCTCTTTGCCCTGTTAGCTAAAACGATTTAGATTACTGGAATGGGAGTGGATCACTTGATTGATGAGCTGCCCCTGAATTTCTAGCAGTCACTTTTCTCATATGGTGGCGACGACATAAAACCTCATAAGCCACTTCATTGGCGGCATTTGTATCTCCAACAACCACCTGCTCACCTTCAGTAACCATTACCCCGCCAATAGTTCTAGCATTATGAGTTGCGCGCCTTCCACACCAACAGAGGGCTTCAACTTGCAGGGTTTGAACCCGATCAGCTAGCTCAATTAACCTGGCAGAGCCAGGGAATAGCTTGGTGCGAAAATCGGTAAGGATTCCAAAGGCATAAACTTCGATTCCAAGGCCATCTGCAATTCGGGCTAATTGTTCAACCTGTTCAGGGGCGTAGAACTGGGCCTCATCGCAGATTACGTAGTCAATTCGCTTTCCCGTTGATAGTTGATCAACTACAAACTTATGGAGATCCATCTCAAGTGAAACTTCTAGCGCCTCTGAAGTCAGCCCAAGGCGAGATGAAATCTTGCCACTTCCTGCCCGGTCGCGATTAGTAAAGAGCAAGCCAGCCCTGCCGCGACTTTGATGGTTGTGAGCAGTCTGAAGAGCTAGCGTTGATTTTCCGCTATCCATGGTTCCGCAGTAATAAATTAGCTCTGCCATTTGATCGCCCCCAATACCTATGCCTTAAGAAGCGAGATAATTCCAACCTCGCTATGGGTATCGCTAATCATTTTGCGTCCTTGCAGAAATTCAATTTCGAGCATAAACAGATGCGCAACTACTTTGGCTCCAGTTATTTCAACTAGATCATGACATGCAAGAGCTGTGCCGCCGGTTGCTAACACATCATCAACGATTATCACATTATCTGATGGATCAAGAAGATCTTTATGAAGCTCTAACGCATCAAAACCATATTCCAGCGCGTATTCTTTTCGATAGACATCTCTAGGTAACTTGCCTGGTTTTCTTACCGTGACAAAACCGATTTCTAGAGCTTTAGCAATTGCCCCACCGAGAATAAATCCACGACTCTCAATTCCTACTATCGCATCTACTTTCTTATTGAGGGAGCGAATAGACCTGGCAAATTCATCAATGACCACTCCAAAGCCAATTCCATCGGCAAGCAAAGGGGTTATGTCTTTGAAGAGGATCCCTGGTTTTGGATAATCGGGAACATCGGCGATAAGTGATAGCGCCCGATCCAGCGGGGTTAGATTGCTTTGAGCCACGGCGGGAGCGTATCTATAAAACGTGTCCGAGAGGGGACTTGAACCCCTAATCCCTTGCGGGAACTAACACCTCAAGCTAGCGCGTCTGCCAATTCCGCCACCCGGACAATGCGGGCATACTTTAGCCCATGAAACTAACTGATGCCCAGCGCATAGAACTAGAAGAAGATGTAGTAAAGCTCTGCCAGGAATTGATTCAGATTCCAAGCGTCAATTTTGGCGAAGGCAAAGGCGATGAGAAAGCTGCTGCTGAATATGTGGCTGCCAAGATGAAAGAAGTTGGAATTGAGAGCAAGATTTATGAAAGTGCTCCCAATCGCTGCTCCGTAGTTGCAAGAATTGAAGGCAAAGACAAGTCAAGACCCGGTCTTGTTGTAAATGGTCATCTTGATGTGGTTCCAGCAAATGCAGCTGATTGGTCAGTAGATCCATTCTCTGGCGCAATCAAAGATGGATGCATCTGGGGACGCGGTGCGGTTGATATGAAAAATATGGATGCAATGATTCTTGCGGTTATAAGACTCTGGGCCAGACATAACTATCAACCAGAGCGAAGCATCGTAATTGTCTTCTTTGGCGACGAAGAAGCGGGTGGCATATATGGATCAAGGTGGATGGCCGAGAATCATCCAGAGGTATTTGCAGGATGCAGCGAAACGATTTCTGAAGTTGGAGGTTTCTCTCTAACTCTTCTCTCGGGTAAGCGTGTTTATGCAATTGAAGCTTCTCAAAAGGGAATCGAATGGATGAAGATAACCGCAGAGGGCGTCGCAGGCCATGGCTCGATGGTCAACAATGCAAATGCTGTAACCCGTCTAACAGAGGCGATAGCAAAGATTGGTAACTACACCTGGCCTCAGAGAATTACTAAAACCAGCGATCTCTTCTTTCAGAAGATCTCAGAGATTTCTGGAAAGCCATATGATAGAAATAATCTGCAGCCGCTAATTGATGAAGTGGGCCCGATGGGCAAGATGATTGGCGCAACGCTTTGTAACACCACAAATCCCACGATGCTTGAAGCTGGCTACAAAGCCAATGTGATTCCGCAGAGTGCAAGCGCAGTCGTTGATGGCAGAACGTTGCCGGGCTATGAAAAAGAGCTTCTCGATACTGTTAAATCCTTAGTTGGCGAGCATGTCAAGGTTGAAAGCCTTGTCTCTGATATCCCGCTAGAGGTTGAATTTGGCGGACCACTTGTTGATGCCATGATTGCAGCGATTAAGTCAGAAGATCCAGATGGAATTCCAATTCCATATCTTCTAAGTGGTGGAACTGATAATAAAGCCTTAGCAAAACTTGGAATTGTTGGTTATGGCTTTAGTCCGCTTAAGCTGCCACCAGATCTAGATTTCACTGGGCTATTTCATGGAATTGATGAGAGAGTGCCAATAGATTCACTGCAATTTGGCGCAAGAACTCTCTTTCACTTCCTTGTTAATGCCTAGATAGCACTTATCTCATCAAGTGCTTCGCGAACTGGAACTGGCAACGTAACTGACTCAGCACTTAACGCCCCACGTAGCTGCGCTCCGGTTCTTGCTCCAATAATTGCCGAGGTAACTCCAGGGCAATCTCTTACCCAGGCAAGTGAGACCTCTAATGGCGATAATCCAAGGCCATCGGATGCAACCATTACCGCTTCAACTATCTTTCTGGAGCGCTCATCTAAATATGGCTCAATAAAGGATGAGAAGTGCGGGGAGGCTCCTCTTGAATCAGAGGGAAGTCCCGATCGATATTTGCCAGTTAATACTCCGCGACCTAGGGGAGACCAAGCAAGAGCTCCAACGCCGAGCTCTCTAGATGCCGGCAAAATCTCTCTCTCTATTTTCCTATTGAGTAATGAGTACTCATTCTGAGCGCTGATAATCGGAGCTTTGCCAAAGATTGGATTCTGAAGCGTCACTGCTCTTGCTAATTGCCACCCAGCAAAATTAGAGATTCCTACATGCCTAGCTCTTCCAGTACTCACTGCGTAATCAAGAGCGCTTAATACTTCTTCTAACGGCGTCTTTTCATCCCAGGTGTGAATCTGCCAGAGATCAACATATTCAGTTCTTAAATGCGATAGAGATCGATCAAGATCGGCAATAAGTGAAGTTCTTGAGTTATCTACAACTCGTTCTCCACTTTTAAAAGATATCCCAGCCTTGGTTGCGATGATGATCTGATCCCTTGGAACCATAACCCCTAGAAATCCACCTAGAACTCGCTCAGCATCACCATTGCCATAAACGGCTGCGGTGTCAACGAAATTTCCACCAGCATCTAAGTAGAAACGGAGTTGTTCTGCGGCTTCATGCTCATCGGTATCCCGACCCCAGGTCATCGTTCCTAGGCCAAGGCGAGAGACCCTAACCCCACTACGACCTAACTGGCGCAACTCCATGTATCGACCCTAGCAAAGATACTTCGAAAAGAAGTGGAAGCTTTAAAGAGATAATCTTAAGGCTATGACAACTTTCCTTCTTCTTCGTCATGCCCATTCAGTAGCCAACAATGCAGGAATACTTGCAGGGCAGTTAGAAGGAATCGGGCTATCGAAAGATGGAGTGGCCCAGGTCAATAAACTTACCTCCGCTTTTGAAAATCTTAAGATAGATCGAATAGTCTCAAGTCCCATGCAGCGCTGTCTTGAAACTGTCGAACTAGTCGCCAAATCAAAGAAGAAGCGGATCTCTTTTGATGAGCGCCTTATAGAAATGAATTACGGCTCATGGAGTGGAAAGAAACTTTCTAAATTGAGCCGCATGAAAGATTGGAAAGTAATACAGGCAAAACCATCTACATTCAGATTCCCGCAAGGGGAGAGCTTTAAGGAGCTTGAAAAAAGGATTGAATCACTACTCAAAGATTTGTCTCGGAAATACCCCAAAGAAACAATCCTGCTTGTGACCCATGGAGATGTAATTAAGATTGCTGCAGGCCTGACAGTAGGTTCTGGTCTTGATAATTTTCAAAAGTTTGCAGTCGATCCATGTTCTTTAACCACACTTTCTTGGGGCTCAAAGAGTCGAATGTTGCTCAATTTCAATCAGAAGATTGTTTCCATAAAGTCGGTTAAGAAGAAACAGAGAAGAGCTAGCAATACTTTGGGTGGATCAAAAGATGTCGCTTAGACGGATATATAACCTAGATGAGGTTGATCGATTCATTCTTGGCACTGTTGGCCAGCCTGGAGAGCGTGAGTTCTTTATTCAAGTAAAGAAGGCAGGACAGGTTTTCTCCTTTGCCCTTGAAAAGACACAAGCTCAAGCACTCACGGATCGGTTTAAGGAGATGCTTCGTGAGGTAAAAAGTAGTGAGGGAGCAGCTCCGAGGGATAACGAGGCACTTGATATGCCAATAGATTCTGAATTTACTCTTGGGGTTATGGCTCTAACCTGGCAGATAGATTCTCAAATGATTAGATTTGAAGGTCAGGCAATTACTGGGGATCAAGGCGAAGAAGTTATCTTTGATGAGTTAGCAAGTGATGAAACTGAGGGAGCACCAGCGATTCTAAGAATTCGCATTACCCCATCACAGGCCCGTAGTTTTATTGATCGAGCATCGAGTGTGATTAAAGCTGGACGACCTCCTTGCATGTTCTGTGGAGCTCCAATAAATCCTGATGGTCATATCTGCCCCAGAATGAACTAAATGCTAAGTAGAGAAGAACTAATTTCAGGCGAATTGATGGTTGAAGGACGATTGGTCGATGCATCAAATGCCACACTTTTTGGCAAAGTCGTAACGAGTGACCAATCTAGTTTCTCTGTTGTTTATAAACCAATTGCTGGCGAGAGAGCACTTTGGGATTTTGCAGATGGGAACCTTGCTTCAAGAGAAGTGGCCTCGCATCTAATTAGCGAGGCAGGGCAGTTTAATTGTGTTCCTTTAACCGTTATGCGAGATGGTCCTTTTGGCATGGGCGCAGTTCAGCAGTGGATCGATTTAGATCCAGATCTAGATTTGATCGCCATTGGCCAGCAATCAACGCCTGCAATAAGAAATCTTGCGCTTTTTGATGTTGTTATTAATAATACAGATAGAAAGTTTGGACATATTCTCCCCATTTCAGAATCAGAAATTCTCGGCTGTGATCATGGTTTAACCTTTCATGAAGAATTCAAATTAAGAACGGTGTTATGGCAGTACGCTGGCCAAGATTTAGATAGAGATGAAGTAAGCAAACTTGAGTCGTTAAAACTTCGTATTAGCGGCGAGATTGGAGCCTCTCTTGGAGAGCTAATCACTAGAGATGAAATTGATTCTCTTCTTGAGAGGATCGATATGCTGATTTCAGAGGGATTTCCTTTTCCTTCCGAGCAATGGCCCGCGGTTCCGTGGCCTCCGGTTTGATCGTGGATAAAAGCTGTAAGAGATTTGTAGGCTAGGGCAATGCTCTCTTGGCCAGATATCTATATGCCGCCTGCTTTGGCAGGCATCAATCAGCCAACCCTTGTGCTTTTTGATTCTTACAAAGGCGTAAAAGTTGAGATCACAGGAGAGCAGAACTCAATCTATGTTTGCGGAATTACCCCTTATGACGCAACACACATGGGCCATGCGGCCACTTATCTAACCTTTGATCTTGTTAATAGATATTTGAAAGCAAGCGGAAAGAAAGTCTCATTTGTTGAAAACATAACCGATATCGATGACCCACTTCTAGAGCGCGCTGCGAGAGATAGCCAAGATTGGAAAGAGCTCGCCACATCTCAAATCGATCTCTTCCGTGAGGATATGACAGCACTTGGCGTGCTGCCACCCAATGCATATCGCGGGGTCGTCGAATCAATGGATGAAATCATTTCGTTCGTTGAACAGATGATTGCTACCGAAAAAAGCTATGAACTTGAAGGTGACATCTACCTAGATCTAAATCAAGTCGAAGGTGCAATCAAAGATCTACCACTGCCACTTGAGCAAGCGCTAGTTATCTTTAAAGAGCGAGGTGGCGATCCCGAGAGAGTTGGTAAGCGCCATGCGCTAGATCCACTCCTATGGAAAGCTAGACAAGAAGATGATCCTTACTGGTCGGCGCCGTTTGGCCAGGGCAGACCTGGCTGGCATATTGAGTGCACCGCGATTGCATTAAAGAATCTTCCTAAAACAAATCCGACTTCAATAACTCTGCAAGCTGGCGGTTCAGATTTGATATTTCCTCATCATTACATGACAGCTCTGCAAGCAAAGGCTCTCACTGGGATTGAGTTTGCAAGCTGCTATAGCCACGCAGGAATGATCGGCCTAGATGGCGAGAAGATGAGTAAGAGCATGGGTAATTTGGTTTTCGTATCCAAGCTTCGCCAAGATGGAGTTTCTCCAGCCTTGATTCGTCTTGCTTTGTTTGCAGATAAATACTCAAGAGATCGAATGTGGAGCAAAGAGCTATTAGATAGCGCAGCCGAGCTACTAGAAAGATTGCTAAGTGCTTTATCACGGCAAGAAGTTGCACCGACTTTTGAAGTGGTTCAAGAAGTTGTAAATGCCCTGGCAGATGATTTAGATACGCCGAGGGTTTTTTCAGCTCTAAGCAGTTGGTGTGAAAGAACTGAAGCAGGCCAAGTCGGGGGAAGCCCTGGTGAGATTTCAAGGGCCATTGATACCTACCTTGGAATTACTCTTTAGATTCCTGGATTTCTTCGCAGGAATCGCTCAACCTCTCTAGCGATACTCTCGCCAGAAATTTCCGGTAGCTCTGCTGAATCTTTTGAACTCTCAAGTTGTCTTACATAATCGCCAACCTCTGCATCATCAGCCGCCATCTGATCAACTTGTGCTTCCCAGAGTTTTGCTCTCTCTGGTAGATCGCCTTGAGGAAGGGAAACTTCAAGAAAATCCTCTAGAGCATTAATAAGTGCTAGCGCCGCTTTTGGACAAGGGGGAGTAGCAACGTAATGAGGAACTGCTGCCCAGAGAGATATTGCATCAATTCCTCTTCCATACGCCGCATCTTGAAGTACTCCGATAATGCCAGTTGGTCCTTCATACTTTGAAATCTCAAGGCCAAAACGTTCCGAGATTTCTGGGTGAGCCCCGCTTATCGCAACATTGAATGGCCTTGAGTGCGGAGTATCTGCAAGTAATGCACCAATGGAGATAATCATCGAGACTTCATAATCATCTGCAAGATCTAGAAGATCTGAAACAAAGCTTTTCCAGCGCATTGAAGGTTCTACGCCTCTAACGATTAGGAAGTCATTAGTAAGAGCTGGCGAACTAACTGCATAGACAATAGTTCCGGGCCAGATAATCTCCCTTATATTGCTCTCATCGATTTTTATCTGCGGCCGATTGACCTGAAAATCGTAGTATTCCTCGCTATCGACAACAGCGATTTGTTGGTGTGACCAAATGGTCAAAAGATGGGTTATTGCAGATGTTGCAGACTCAGCAGCATCATTCCAGCCTTCAAAAGCAGCGATAAGAATGGGGCTTCTTAGGTTAAAGGAGCTTTCACTGAGATGCATATGCAGAGCCTACGATAAACTCACTTAAGTGAGCATATTGAAAAGTAAGGAGGCTAGTTCGCTCCGCCTTGCCCTTAAAAAAAGGGTAGTGATCGCAGATGGCGCCATGGGAACCATGATCCAGAGCGCTAACCCCTCCTTAGATGATTTTCAAGGACTTGAGGGCTGTAATGAGGTTTTAAACATTACTCGTCCAGAGTTAATCGCAGATATTCATAGACAATATTTCAGCGCAGGAGTAGATGCAGTTGAGACAAATACTTTCGGCGCCAATCTGGCTAATTTAGGTGAATATGACATTCCAGAGAGAATCTATGAGTTAGCCGAAGCTGGTGCTCGTATCGCAAGAGGCGTTGCAGATGAATTTACTATCTCAAGCGGTGAACCTAAATGGGTTCTAGGTTCTCTTGGCCCTGGAACAAAACTTCCAACTCTTGGACACACCACATATGAAGATCTTCGTGCGGCATATCAAGAAGCATCTCGGGGTCTTATTGATGGGGGATCAGACGCGCTACTAATTGAAACGACTCAAGATCTTCTCCAGGCAAAAGCTGCCGTAAATGGCGCTAGAGCAGCCGTTGATAATTGCGATAAAGATATTTTAATTATTGCTCAAGTCACTGTGGAAACAACTGGAACCATGCTCCTTGGATCTGAGATATCTGCCGCTCTATCTTCTCTGCAATCTTTAGGTGTTGACTTAATTGGAATGAATTGCGCCACGGGACCGGCTGAAATGAGCGAGCATTTAAGAACTTTAAGTAAGAGTAGCCCGGTTGGCATTTCTGTTATGCCTAATGCAGGACTTCCTATTTTGAAAGATGGGGGCGCTTATTACCCTCTTGGCCCAGATGAACTAGCTATCTCACTAGAGCAATTTGTCAAAGATTACTCTGTTGGCCTTATCGGAGGCTGCTGCGGAACTACTCCAGAACATCTTGCAGCGGTTGTAAGAAAAGTGCATGGAACTGCATTGAAAGAGAGAGCTTTTGCCGACGAAGCTGGCGCATCATCGCTCTATCAATTTGTTCCATTTAGACAGCAGAACACATACCTCGCAGTTGGCGAGCGAACAAATGCCAATGGCTCAAGAGCATTTAGAGATGCTCTTCTTGCAGAAGATTGGCAGAAGTGTGTTGATATCGCCAAAGATCAGGTTAGAGAAGGAGCTCATATGCTCGATCTCTCGGTCGATTATGTAGGCCGAGATGGTGTAAAAGATATGCGCGAGCTTGCATCTAGATTTGCGACAGCAACGACGCTTCCAATTGTTCTCGATTCAACAGAGCCAGCAGTAATTAAGGCTGGTCTTGAATCACTTGGCGGGCGATGTGTAATCAATTCGGTCAACTATGAAGATGGAGATGGCCCTGA
>CANNDP010000012.1 GCA_947503395.1 Actinomycetota bacterium | reverse complement strand
TATATGTGGTCTCATCCTGGGAAGAAATTGCTATTTATGGGCTCTGAATTTGCTCAAAATGATGAGTGGAGCCATGAGAAGTCACTGGATTGGCATTTGACTCAATATGGCGAACATAAGGGAGTTCAAGATTTAGTCAGAGATCTAAATTCACTCTATAGACAAAACCCTGCGCTCTGGCAGAGGGATAGTTCAAGCGATGGTTTTACTTGGTTAGTTGGTGATGATCAATCAGGAAATACTCTGGCATATCTTCGCTCGGCTGATGATGGATCTCAAGTAATCTCAATTACAAATTTTTCCCCAGTTCCCCACGAGCAATATCACCTTCCAATTCCTAAGTCAGGAGATTGGATTGAGGTTCTAAACACAGATGAAGTGAAATATGGCGGATCTGGCGTAATAAATAGTCAGATAAAAGTTGAGCAGATTCAACACAGAGGTTTTGAATATTCGGCAGTTATTCGCCTGGCTCCACTTGCAACTATCTGGCTAAAGCGTAATTAGCCTCGCTTAGGCTGACTTGCTGCTGATACAAAGAAAGCCACGAGAATCAACATAAGACCAGGAATTGCCATCGCAATAGGCAGAGTTGCAGCCCCTGCAACAAGGGAGATTACTCCGCGGCAGATGAAAGTGAGCACCTGATTCATGGCGCCAAGTTCTGCCACCGCAACTCCACCTGGTTTATTGGAGCGGGCGCTGGCATAGCCGAAAAATAGAGGACCAACAAATGAAATTCCAAAGCCAGTTAGTAAAAATCCTAGACAAAAGATGGTGTATCCAAGAATTAAGTTGCTCTCTTTTATCTGCATGCTAAGTGCCAGACAGGTAAGAAATATTGTTCCGCCCATAACTACGAATGGTTGAACAAGCTCTTTATCACTGCGATTACCTTTGATTCGACTATAAGTCAGGCGACCAATAATCATCGCTCCCATAAATAAGAAATAAGGCGTAACTGCAACGGATTTACTCACTTCAAATTCTTGACGGGCCATAATTGTTGCCCAATCGCCGATCGAAACCTCAAGGAGCAAGGCACATAAAAAGCCAAGGCTGACAACCCAATCAATTTGAAAGGAGGTAATCATCTTTTTAAAGGTTATAACCTCATCATCTTCAGTAACCTCATGGCCTTGCAATAGATACGCCTTGGAGGCGTTTATTGAACGAAGAGTCAGTAAATAAACTAGTGAGATTAAAGTCAGAATATGCCAGTTCAATGAAACAAATGATGAAATTAAGAGTGCAATAAATGCTGTAGTTACAGCTCCCGCGCTCCAAAGGCCATGGAGCATAGGAATTATCTGTTTGCCGCTTTCATGCTGACGATGTAGAGCCTGAGCATTAATTGCGATGTGATAGGAGGCCCAAGCAAAACCACAGAGGACATTAACTATTAGATAAATCGGTGCGCTCTTTAGTTCAATCAAAAGTCCAAGAGTTAAATATGTAAGTGTTGAGCTATAGATCAAAACTCTATAAACCCCTAGTCGATGAACGATGTGGCCCATAACCAATTGAGCAGATAAAGCACCAATCGAGCCTGTGCTCATCAAGAACCCAAAGTAGGAAGTGGAAACATCGAGATTTGCCTTGATATCCGGAAGCCTGGGAGCCAGGCACATAATTCCAAGTCCAAATAGGAAGAAGAAGGCTTGCAGGTGGCGTAATTCGCTACGTTCTAGAGGTTTATTCAAAACAAGGCGCTCGCTAACTCATTTCTAGAACGGATCAAATCAGGATCGGCAGGATCAACTAACTGGAAGAGTAATAATAGGTGCTCTTTGGCTCTCTTCTTCTCATCCCCACTGGAGTTTTTTACAAAATTTATAAGCCTAGCAAATGCGTTTTTCTGAAGCCCTTGTGCAATCTCAACATCGGCTGCCATTACTGCTTTCTCTATCGAAGTGGGATCACTATCGGCATCTTTGATAGTTAGAGATGGATTGAGGGCTGAGATACGAATCATTAACTCGCACTGTGCAAGTCCAATTTTGGCAACTGGCTCATCAGGTTTTCTCATAAGCCAATTTCGATAAGCCATTGCAGCTCCCGAATAATCGCTCTTCTCTAAAGCGCTGAGGGCAGCTGCCTCCTCTGGCTCCATTGGAATCTCTTTGACCTCTGGGACTTGAACCTTTAAACCCTGCTCTTTGGCTAATTCAAATAATTTAGTAATAACCATGACAATCTGTTCTCTTGGATAGATTCGATCAAAGAGTGCTACAGGTTGCTCATTTATAAAGGCAATTGCAAATGGAACAGCAGTAATTTTAAGCGCTTGTACTAATTGCACTTGAGTATCAGCATTTATTGCTCCAAAAATCCAACTATCGTTATCTTCTTTTGCAATACTTGCCATTAATTGCCTTAGTTCAACAGTTGCCGCACTTCTTGGTGAGTAGGCCAGAAGTACCACGGGCTTTTCTTTAGAACGGCCGACATAATCAGCCATAAAGTTTTCAACAGTTGCTTCATCACTTGAAGTGGCTTCCACTTCAACTTTTGGTTTAGTCAGCGAGCTCAAATCAAAAGCTCGACCAAAACCAGCAGGAGGCATGCTCATAGCGTTATTCTCTCAAAGACTTGGAGCACCGGAATCCATTCTCTCTGGCAATACCTTTGAAATGTATTCATTGGTAGCAAATTCAAGGCCTAAATCTCGCCCTGCCTTCTCACCCAAATACCAGCGATGTTCAAGTACTTCATGAAAGAGCTGAGCGTTCTCTACTCGTCCTCGCATTGCAGCAGGAACTGCATTTATGACCTTATAGAAAACTTCATCAAGCCAGCGTTTGGCAGCTTCTTCTCTCTTGGGAGTCTTTTCAATTTCGCGAGATCTAAAACGATCAAATGAGGCCAATATCCGCTTTGCTTGTAGTTCTTCAGTTTCAAGACCCATTAGTTCAATTAATCTTTGTGAGTGATAGTTAGGAGCAACTAGCTTTGGAATAAAGGTCACCGTTGATTTATCCCCTGCTAATTGAATATCAACTTCTTCAACAGCAAAACCAATATCTTGAAGTGATCGCATCGCTCTTTCAACCGCATGTCTATCTCCAGCTGGCAAGATCTGCGGTTCACTTAAAGACTTCCATATCTTTCGATAGCGAGTAATTACCGATTCACTCGCTCTAATTGGATCCATGGCTGGAAATAGAACGCCAGCAATCTTTAAATCTTCAAGCTCTGCGGCTACATTAAATCTTGCAAGCTCTAAATCATGCTCTCGCTGCCCATCACTTAACTTCTTTTGAAACTCTCCAGTTTCAGCATCAACTAAATAAGCAGCAAATCCCTCTGCATCTCGTCGAAACAAAGTGTTTGAAAGTGAGCAATCTCCCCACCAAAATCCTAGTAAGTGAAGACGGACTAATAAATATGCCAGAGCATTTGCCATATTTGTAATCTCATGTTGGGTTATCTGACCACTTAATATAACTCGATAGGGAAGTGAGTAAGGCAAGAATCTAGTAACAATTGCGCAAGGTAATTCTTCGCCGTTTTGACTATAGCGATTAGTAACAATTGCTACTTGAGCAACAGCTGGCGCTCCCCTAAAACTTAATTCACGCAAGGCTTCATATTCACGCACTGCAAACTCTTCAACTGTTTCTTTTACTGCATATATTTCACTAGCAGGATCCGGTGTTGAGCGAACCAATCTGACAATATGACGAGAAATGCCGCGTTGCGCTGCCAGAGTTTCATCTTCTGGCCAATGCTCCAATGGAGTGTGCCAGGGCAGGTTATATAGGGCTGAGATTTCCTCGCCAAGTCCCTTTATATGTAGTTGTTTATCTGTCGCTGCCACTGCTGCATTCTTTCAGGCTTTAGACTAGTTCTATGGCGAAAATTAGAGGAGTTCTTAAAAAAGTTGGCGTCAGGCCATCTAAAGTTCAAGAAGTTCAAGATTTTGGAAAAAAAGGTGCTCCACTTAACACTCAACACCCCTTCTATTTTGGCTTTCTTGCAGCCTCAGGAGCTTTGGTTGCAATAACCCTGCTTCGAGCACTTCAATCGGCAAGCCAAGTATTTGTCTTAATAATTATCTCCCTCTTCCTTGCTATGGGACTAAATCCCACAGTCGATGCTCTGCAATCAAGAAACCTAAAGAGATCATCAGCTGTAGCTGTAGTAGTTGTCGTCGCCTTAGCAATTATTGCCTTATTTGGCTTAATCGTAATTCCACCAGTTGCAACTCAAGCCAATGAGTTAATCGAAAGTGCCCCGCAATTACTTGATTCACTAAGAAGTAATGCCACCTTAAATCAACTTAATATCGATTACGGATTTATTGATTCACTTGAGAAGAAATTTGAAGAGTGGATATCAGATGGAAAGATACTAACTGGCGCATTTGGAGGAGTTCTTGGCGTTGGTAGAACAGTTTTATCTGGAGCATTTTCCACTCTAACAGTCTTAGTTCTCACGCTCTACTTTCTTACCTCTCTGCCAGCGGTGACCAAAATCTTTTATCGTCTAGCTCCAGCATCAAGAAGAGCACGAGTATCAAGCATTGGTGATGCCATCATCTCTCGAGTTGGAAGCTTTGTGGGAAGTCAGGTATTAATCGCTGGCCTTGCTGCTTTATTTGTTTTTGCACTTGCCCTTGGACTTGCTCTGCCCTATGCGGCAGCTCTCTCGATGGTCATATTGTTTGTAGCTTTGATTCCTTTAATTGGTCACTTCCTGGGTGCAAGCATTGTAATTTTGGTCGCCCTTACTCAATCTCCAAGTAAGGCTCTTCTTGCTCTAATTCTTTATACCGCATATGTTCAGATCGAGAATTTCATTATTACGCCAAGAATTATGAAGCGCTCACTTGCCATTCCAGGCTTAGTGACAATTGTTGCAGCTCTTCTTGGAACATCACTTCTTGGTTTAGTTGGCGGAATTCTTGCTGTTCCAATCGCTGCTGCGATATTGCTAATTATGGATGAAGTGGTCTTTCCAAAAACTGATAATGCTTGAATTAAATCTCAAGCGGTAGAGGCAAGCGCTCAGGAGAAATGATCTTAACGATTTCACTTAAGACTCTATGAACAAAGGGCTCACCTACCCATAAGTGCTTGCCACCTTTGATGACGATGACTTCTGCTTGAGGAATTGGAGCAAATCGCTGCTTAGCCTGATCTGGCTTTAGGTAATCATCAAACTCTGGAATTAGCGCAGTGACACCTCTGCCATCTTGCCCCCAGAAAGCAAGGTCTTCATCGGTTGAAAATCTAAGTGGTGGTGAGAGAAGTATTAGCCCCATTACTCTTTTATCTCTTGCATACTTCAAAGCTAAATCACTTCCAAAAGACCATCCACTTACCCAGAGCTTCTTTATTCCAAGTCGATCAAATGAGTAATTAATTGCAGCAATGACATCCTCTTTCTCAGTAACTCCCTCCCCAAACTGACCTTCACTCAATCCTTGATCACTTTTGGTGCCACGAGTGTTGAAGCGAATCACATTAATTCCTGCTAGGTGTGGAAGACGATTTGCAGCTTTTTTATAGATATGGCTATCCATCATCCCGCCATGGGTTGGAAGAGGATGAAGGCAGAGCAGGCCAATTCCATAGTTATCTTGGATGGGTCTAGCTATCTCACCTATTAGCTCGAGCCCATCGCTGGTGAGAAAGGTAATAGGGCTGCGTTCGGCGGGCAGAACTGTGCTGGGTCGTATCAACTCCGCCATGCCTGTAAGTTTATCCCTGAGTATGAAAACCTTCGAATCCTTAAATCCAGCAACTGGCGATGTAATTGGCGTTTTTCCCCAAACATCTGCCAAAGAAGTTGATGAGGCTGTTGCTAAAGCAAATACTGCAAGTGAGCATTGGGCTTCGTTAAGTTTTAGAAAACGCGGAATAATTCTTCGCGATTGGGCATCGATTTTAACGCGCGAGATTGAAAGCAGCGCAGATCTAATCCATCGCGAGACAGGAAAGCCTTTAAGTGATGCTCGCCTTGAAGTTAGCATTGCAATAGAACATATTGGCTGGGCAGCAAAATATGCGCCAAAAGTGTTAAGTGATCAATCTCGCCCCTCAGGTTTATTGATGTTTAACATGGCAGCAAAAGTTCAGAGATCCCCTTTTGGAGTAATTGGAATTATTGGACCTTGGAACTATCCATTTTTTACTCCTATTGGCTCTATCGCCTATGCCTTGGCAGCTGGAAATACCGTAGTTTTTAAGCCAAGTGAATTTACTCCAGCAGTTGGTGCATGGCTTGGAGAGAGTTGGAAACGTATTGCTCCCTTTGCAGATATCTTCACAGTAGTAACTGGTGGACCTGAAACTGGAGCTGCACTTACAAAGTCAAAAGTGGGCAAAATTTCCTTTACTGGATCGACCAAGACTGGAAAATTAGTTGCAGCAGCCTGCGCGCTTAATATGACTCCAGCGCTACTTGAGTGCGGCGGAAAAGATGCAGTGTTAATAGATCGAGATGCTGATTTGAAGAAAGCTGCTGAAGTAACGCTCTGGCACGCTATGGCTAATGCTGGTCAATCTTGTATTGCAGCAGAGCGGGTCTATGTTCATAGAGATGTTGCTGAGAGATTTTCTACTTTAATTGTGGAGCAGGCGACAAAGATCAAAGCAGGCTATGAGGATGGCGCCAACTACGGACCTGCCACCATGCCTTCTCAACTAAAGGTCATCAAGACCCATATCGATGATGCTGAAAAACGCGGCGGACGCTTTCTCTTTGGCGATAAGTCTGCTGTAAAAGGCAATTTTGTTAGCCCTGTGATTTTGGCCGATGTTCCTGAGGATTCAAAAGCGATAATTGATGAGACTTTTGGCCCCACTTTAATCATCAATACTGTTAGAAATATGGATGAGGCAGTTGATCTAGCAAATGCTAGTAACTATGGCCTTGGTGCTGCCGTCTGGTCAAAGAAGAATGGCAAGAGAATCGCCTCACTGCTTAAGTGTGGAATGGTTTCAATTAATTCAGCTTTTTCAAATACCGCAGTAAGTTCTCTTCCCTTTGGTGGCATTAAAGATAGCGGATATGGAAGAACTCATGGCGCAGAGGGCCTTCTTGAATTCACCTATCCAAGAGCGATAATCAAGCCTAGATTTAGAATTCCAATTAATTTCACAACTTTTGATAGAAGTCAGAGAGCTGATCGAATAGTTATGTTGTTAACAAAGATTTTGCATAAACGTCGCAGACGTTAAAACCTAGGGGCGTTTCTACTTCTCTCGATTTTTGGTTTTCTCTTATCTTTCTTATTCCAACAAGCGCTATGCCAATGTCTGCGAGACTCCACATCATGTTCAATCCAAGCAACGATATGTGGGGTTGCCATAGGAATTAATTGATCACAACCTGGGCAGCGGTATGGCTTATTGGAAGATGAGCCGGTGATTTTGCGGACCATATAGATGCCTTCACTATGCTCTTCAATGCTTTGATGAGAGGGGGAATCGCTATCTTCATCATTTTTTATCTTACGACCACGCTGCTTTGGTCTATTTCTCCGAGGACTCACAGGGATATTCTCTCGTAATTAAGGCAAGATTACCTCCGTGAACTCAAAGCTAGTAAAGATATTGATCACCTGCCTTGCCGCTACTCTGCTTTCGACTACAACTGGCCAGGCAGATCAGATCAAAGTCGTTGCAAAGAAAACCGCTAAGCCCATTCCCTCACCTGCAGCCAAATGGCCTCCTGAAGGTTTTAAAGGCAAGGAAGGTGTCTATGCCAAAGTTCCAAGCGGTAAAGATGTACTCGGCCTTCTTTCTGCAAAGAAGTCACTTCAGCCACTTGTTAAAACTTGTGAAGAGTTTGCTTGTGGCGCAGTCTTTGTTGCCTCTGAAACCGGATGTAAGTGGTGGGAGGTTAATTCTTCGGTATTTAGTCTAAAAGCCTCAGATTTAAGTAAGGAAAAAGTTGGAACGCTAACGACCTATCACAAGAGCAGCAAAGAAAAGGCGCTAGCTACTATCTTTCTAATAAGTGGAGCCGAGGTCACACCAGGAACTTCTATCGGATCAATAAAGGTGATTTGCCATAGGGATTCGGCAAATAAACCAAAGCCAGGCAACATCTACTCACCCATTGTTGCCCCCACTCCAACTGCTAGCCCAAGTAATTCTTAAGGAGTCTGTAATGCTTGGTGGCATAAACAACACTTTGTTCTTCACATCATTTGCTGGCTTTGCGGTAATGGGCTTATTTATTATTTTGCTTAAGTGGGCTTTTTCTCGTGGCTCATCTTTAGTTGAAAAACCAAAGAAGATTGGCGATGATGATGAATACGGTTTATTAAAGGTCGTAGCCTCACCAAGTAATTTTGTAGAGGGTGAGATGTTGAGGTTGAAATTAGATGAACATGGAATTAAAGCAACTTTGACTCAAACCAAGAGTGGACCAAAAATCCTAGTTTTTGAAAAAGAGGTAAGCGTTGCTCAGGCAATCTTAAGAAGCTAGCGATTCTTTCCAGGAACCCAGAGTTGATCGCCACTCTCTCTATTTTCATAGCGAGCAAGAACGAAGAGCAAATCTGATAAACGATTCAAATACTTTGCTGTTAGTTTATTTACGCCTTCTCCAAATGAATGGATTGCCTGCCAGGTTCTGCGCTCAGCTCTCCTGACAACTGTTCTTGCAACATGCAGGTGAGCTGAAGCTGGAGTTCCTGAAGGAAGAACAAAGGACTTTAAAGGAGCAAGGCTTGCGTTGTAATGATCGATTTGGGCTTCAATGTAATCAACTTGAGATTGCAAAACTCTCAGCGGTTCATGCTCTGGGTTATCTACTACTGGGGTGCAGAGATCTGCTCCTACATCAAATAAATCATTCTGAATTCGAACTAATAATTTTGAGATCTCCTTATCTAAATTAGCGCTAGCAAGCACTACTCCGATGTAGGAATTAGCCTCATCCACGGTGGCATATGCCTCAAGACGTGGGTCATTTTTAGAGGTTCGACTCATATCCCCAAGTGATGTCGTGCCATCATCGCCGGTTTTTGTATAAATACGAGTCAGATTTACCATGGGCTCACCCTAATAGAGTCGTTACGATGTAGCCACTTAGGTAGGCAAATACTTGGAATTGGGAAGGAATTAAGAGGAGTTTATGGCCAAGCTCTATCCCATAGCCGGGCAGATAAACCCTGATCGCTTCCGCGTCGTTGGTGGCGCGCGATTAGCTGGCGATGTCTATATCTCTGGAGCAAAGAACTCGGTTTTAAAGTTGATGGCAGTCTCACTACTTGCGCCAGGAAGCTCAACGATAAAAAATGTTCCAGACATTGCAGATGTCTCCATGATGGCAGAGCTACTAGAGACGCTAGGTTGCAAGATATCTAGAGATTTTGAAAGCAAGAGCATCACAATTGATGTGCCAGAAACCCCAGGTCATCGCGCGGAGTATGAATCGGTTAGAAAACTTCGCGCATCAATAAATGTTTTAGGTCCCCTAGTTGCAAGACTTGGCAAAGCAGAAGTTGCTCTTCCTGGCGGTGATGCCATTGGTTCAAGGGGACTTGATTTTCATACTAAGGGCCTTGTCGCACTTGGAGCTGAAGCTCACAACGAACATGGCTACATCATTGCAAGCGCTGCTAAAGGATTGACTGGAACGCAGATTGAACTTGAATTTCCTAGTGTTGGCGCTACTGAAAACATTATGAGCGCAGCAGTTCTAGCATCAGGAGTAACCACGCTTGAAAATGCTGCAAGAGAGCCAGATATTGTTGATATTGGAAACTTCTTAATTGCCATGGGGGCAGATATTCAAGGACTTGGCACCTCAACAATCACCATCACTGGAGTTAAATCACTTAAAGGCGCAACTCACACGGCTATTTCCGATCGAATTGTTACTGGAACTTGGGCATTTGCAGCGTGTATGACATTAGGTGACATCAGCATTCATGGCGCAAGGCCTGAACATTTAGAGCTACCTTTAGAAAAACTAGTTTCAGCAGGGGCGGTAATTACCAGTATTGCCGATGGAATAAGAGTGAAAATGGATAGAAGGCCAACAGCTATCGATGTAGCAACCCTGCCCTATCCTGGATTTCCAACTGATCTCCAGCCCTTTGTAATCACCTTAAATGCAATCGCCGAAGGTGATTCCCTAGTGACTGAAAATGTCTTTGAAGGACGTTTCATGTTTGTCAACGAACTCTTGCGCCTTGGAGCAAAGATTAGAGTTGATGGCCATCACGCATCAATTACTGGAATCAAAGAACTATCTTCTGCCCCTGTCGTTGCCTCAGATATTAGAGCTGGAGCGGGCCTAGTTCTTGCAGGTTTAGTTAGCGAAGGAATTACCTTTATTGAAGGTGGCCATCACATAGATCGTGGCTATCCAGATTTTGCCCAGCAACTTCAAGGACTTGGAGCAGATGTAACTAGAGTTGATTAAAGCTTTAGCCAACGCTCACTTTTGTAATAAAACCTGACTCAATACTTACAGTCACTCGATTTGTTCGATAATCCTTAGTCAGCATAAATTCTTCGCCATCTTTTTCGCCAATACGATAAATCCAAGAGTTAGCAGCCGCGCAAACCTCTGCTTCTACTTCGCTCATAGAAATCAACTGGTTTGCTCTACCTTCTGAGATTACTTCTTCGTTCTTCAGTGCTATTGGACAAGTTCTTGCGCTACTTCCAACTTCTAGATACTCGCCCCTGATTTCAGTTCTGCCAATTGCAATGACAGCAGATGACTTTCTCTTTGCAGTAGCTGTGATGGAGTAAATTCCAGCTTCAGCGCTCTGCGAGATTCTTGAGAGGAAGAAGTAATTCTTCTTGCCATATGGTTCATAAAAAGGTGATCGCTCATTAATCTTCATCACAATTTTCTTTCCCGATGGGGTAGTTATAGTGACACCTGGAAGTTGGGAGCTCTTTAACTTGTTGGTTGGGGATGCATCAATAATCAAGTATTCGACGTTTAAATCATCGCCTTCTTTCAAGGCAAAACGAACGCTTCGCTGATCTTTAGCCTTAGAAAAGTCTGCATAAACAGCAAATGAGATAGTGCCATCAAGCAGAATTGGGCTCTTTGAGACAGTGTTATGTGAGGCCTTTAGATTGACTGGGTAATGCGCAAGTGCTGGCCCAGCACTCAATGTGAGCGCAAGGGCGATTAAGAAAAAGCTACTGCGTCGCACTCTCACCTAAAACTGAAATACGATTATTAGCAACTGAGATAAATCCGCCACTTACTTCAAACTCTTGCACGCTGCCGTCAACTCCCTCAATACTGACTTTGCCATCTACTAAAACTCCTAGAAGTGGTGCGTGATCTACCAATATTCCAAGATCACCTTCTAGCGTTCTAGCAGAGAGGGAGATCGCTTTGCCAGAGAAGACACGCTTCTCTGGCGTTACGAACTCAACGGTTAGCGTTTTATCAGACATCTTTTACTTCTTTGCCAACTCTGCAGCTTTACGTTCGACATCTTCTAATCCGCCGCACATAAAGAAGGCCTGCTCTGGAATATGGTCATAATCTCCATTTGCTAGAGCATCAAATGCTGCAATGGTTTCAGTTAGTGGAACAAATGAACCATCAAGTCCGGTAAAGACCTTAGCTACGAAAGTATTTTGAGATAGGAAGCGCTGAATACGGCGAGCGCGACCAACGAGAATTCGATCTTCTTCAGAGAGTTCATCGATACCAAGGATTGCGATGATGTCTTGAAGATCTTTATATCTCTGCAAGATCTGCTTCACGCGGTTTGCTACTCGGAAGTGATTCTCTCCAATATAGCGAGGGTCAAGAATGCGCGAAGTTGAATCCAGTGGATCCACCGCAGGATAGATACCAAGTTCTGAAATTGGACGAGATAGAACTGTGGTGGCATCAAGGTGGGTGAATGTGGTGTGCGGCGCAGGGTCTGTAATGTCATCAGCTGGGACATAAATAGCCTGCATCGAGGTAATTGAGTGGCCTCTAGTTGAGGTAATACGCTCCTGAAGCACGCCCATTTCATCAGCAAGAGTTGGCTGATATCCCACAGCAGATGGCATACGACCAAGAAGTGTTGAAACCTCTGATCCTGCTTGAGTAAAGCGGAAGATGTTATCGATAAACAGGAGCACATCCTGCTTCTGAACATCACGGAAATACTCCGCCATTGTTAGAGCTGAGAGTGCAACGCGAAGACGCGTTCCAGGTGGCTCATCCATCTGACCAAAGACGAGAGCTGTCTTATTGATAACTCCGGTCTCAGTCATTTCCAAAAATAGATCGTTACCCTCGCGAGTACGCTCACCAACGCCGGCAAATACTGAAACGCCACCGAAGTTTTCAGCAACGCGATAGATCATCTCTTGGATAAGAACTGTCTTACCAACTCCAGCACCACCAAAGAGACCAATCTTTCCACCCTTAACATAAGGAGTTAGAAGATCGATAACTTTAATTCCGGTTGCAAACATCTCAGTCTTTGACTCAAGTTGATCAAAGGCAGGAGCAGTTCTATGAATTGGCCAACGCTCTTTAATCTCAAGAGATGAGGTTGGCACATCAAGTGATTCACCGAGGGCGTTAAATACATGGCCCTTTGTGACATCTCCGACTGGAACAGAGATTGCCGCTCCGGTATCACTTACCTCAACACCACGAACCATTCCATCGGTTGGTTGCATCGAGATAGCGCGCACCAAGTTATCGCCAATGTGTTGGGCGACCTCTAGTGTGAGCTTTCGCATCTCACCGCCAAGTGTTACCTCTACGTTTAACGCGTTATAGATCGCAGGCATCGAATCTGCTGGAAATTCGATATCAACGACCGGTCCAATTACGCGCGCTACGCGTCCGGTTGCTGTCTTAGTTGTCATTATTCGCTCCCTGCGCTTGCTGAGGCGAGCGCGTCTGCGCCGCCGACGATTTCACTGATTTCTTGCGTAATTTCGGCCTGACGGGCCGCGTTTGCAAGTCTGGTCAACGACTTTATTAACTCATCAGCATTATCTGTTGCTGACTTCATCGCACGTCGTCTTGCTGCATGCTCGGAGGCTGCCGACTGCAGAAGTGCGTTATAGACGCGCGACTCGATATAGCGTGGCAGAAGGGCGTTGAGTACTTCTGCTGCATTAGGTTCAAATTCATACATTGGTAGCAGCCCTGCAGGAGCTGGGCCTTCAGCTTCAACGACTTCTAGCGGAAGCATCCGCTTATTCATCGCAATCTGAGCAATCATTGATTTAAATTCGGTATAAACAATATGGAGTTCATCCACACCATTGATATCTGTTGCGGCATCGGAAATAAATGCTGGAATTAATTCATCAGCAATTGTTTTAGCGTGAGCATAAGTTGGATTATCAGAAAAGCCAGTCCAAGAATTCTTAATTGGGCGATTACGGAATTTGAAGTAGTTGACTGCTTTTCTTCCCACCAGGTAGGTGTTTACCTCAAGACCGCGCTCCTTAAGTGTGATGACTAGGCCATCTGCTTCCTTAATTGCACTTGATGAGTAAGCCCCAGCCATTCCTCGATCTGCAGTAATGATTAATACAGCAGCGCGCTTTGGATTTGTCGATTCGGTAGTTAGCGGGTGATCAGTATTTGAAAATGTGGCAACTGCGCTCACAGCACGCGTCAATTCATTTGCGTACGGGGTCGATGCTGCTACTCGTTGCTGCGCTTTGACGATACGCGATGCCGAGATTAACTCCATGGCACGGGTGATCTTCTTAGTCGCTTTAACCGAGCGAATGCGTCGACGATAGATGCGTAGTTGAGCGCCCATTTATCTACTTCTTATATTTCGTAATCTGCTCGGTGCCATCGCTGCCTTCTGCTTGAGCAGGGGCCTCATTAACAGCAGATGCTGATGAAGAAGCAAATTGCTCTTTGAAGGTATTGATAGCTGCGGTCAATTTGGCAACAGTGTCATCGCTTAGCTCTTTGCTCTCAGCGATAACATCAAAGATGGCCTTTTGTTCGCGCCCAACATAATCAAGAAACTCTGATTCAAAGCGGCGAATATCAGCAACTGGCACCACATCTAACTGTCCTGTAGTTCCAGCCCAGATCGAGACAATCATTCTCTCTAGTGAGAATGGGGTGTATTGCTGCTGCTTGAGTAGCTCCACCAAACGTGCGCCGCGCTCTAGTTGTGCCTTTGATGCTGCATCAAGATCTGAACCGAAGGCAGCGAATGCCTCTAGCTCGCGAAATTGTGCAAGATCAAGACGGAGGCGACCAGCAATCTTCTTCATCGCTTTAGTCTGAGCCGAACCACCAACGCGAGAAACTGAGATACCAACGTTGATAGCAGGGCGAACTCCTGAGTTAAAGAGATCGGTTTCAAGGAAGCACTGTCCATCGGTAATTGAAATAACGTTTGTTGGAATGAAGGCTGAAACGTCATTACCTTTTGTTTCAATAATTGGAAGACCAGTCATTGAGCCGCCACCTAACTCATCAGAGAGTTTTGCGCAGCGCTCAAGAAGACGAGAGTGTAAGTAGAAGACATCGCCAGGATATGCCTCACGACCTGGTGGACGGCGAAGCAAGAGTGAGACTGAGCGATAAGCCTCGGCTTGCTTGGAGAGATCATCAAAAACAATTAGTACATGTCCCCCGCCATACATCCAGTGCTGACCAATAGCAGAGCCGGTGTAAGGAGCGAGGTATTTAAATCCTGCTGGATCAGATGCAGGCGCTGCAACAATTGTTGTGTACTCCATCGCTCCAGCTTCTTCTAACGCTCCTTTAACAGATGCGATAGTTGAACCCTTCTGTCCAATTGCTACATAGATACACTTAACCTGCTTCTTCTTATCACCACTTCTCCAGTTATCGCGCTGGTTAATAATGGTGTCAATTGCAACCGCCGTCTTTCCAGTCTGACGATCTCCGATGATCAACTGACGCTGACCGCGGCCGATTGCAGTCATAGCATCAATTGCTTTAATTCCAGTAGCTAATGGCTCTTTAACTGGCTGTCTTTGAACCACTGATGGGGCTTGTAGTTCAAGTGCGCGAGTAGTTTCTGCCTTGATTTCGCCTTTGCCATCAATTGGGCGACCGAGGGCGTCAACAACTCTTCCTAAAAATCCATCACCAACTGGAACCGAGAGAATCTCTCCAGTGCGGCGCACTGTTGTTCCCTCTTCAATTCCAGTGAACTCACCCAAGATAACAACACCGATTTCGCGCACATCAAGGTTTAGCGCAAGTCCTAAGGTGCCATTTTCAAACTTTAGAAGCTCATTAGTCATTGTCGATGGAAGACCTTCCACGCGAGCAATGCCATCGCCAGCTACAACGACGGTGCCTATCTCATCGCGTGATGCGCTACCTGGATCGTATGACTTAACAAAGTTTGCTAAGGCATCACGAATCTCTTCAGGTCGAATCGTTAATTCCGCCATGATTTTTTCTCTCCCTATACTGCGAGCGCTCTGCCCGCGTCGGCCAAACGATTGACGATTGTGGCGTCAATCAATTCATCTGCAAATCGGATGGATAGACCACCCAAAACTTTTGGATCAAGTTCAACATTTAATCTCACTGGCTGTCCGATCTTGCCAGAGAGGCTGCTTGCTAATTTGTCTTTCTGCGCCTGGCTTAACTCCACTGCACTCTTAACATGAGCAATTACTCTCATTTTTCTTGCAGCAGCGGCGCTGGCATAAAAGGCGATAGTTTTTTCAATACTTCTTCCCCGCATTCCACTTACCAATGAGGCAAGTAGCCTTGAAGTTGAAGGACATACCTTTGATGCCAATAATTTTGCGACAAGAACTCGCTTGCCTTCACCTGAATACTTTGCTGAGTTGAGAATCTGACGAAGTTCTAGGTCACTAGCCACGATTCTTGAGAACTGAAAAATCTCCTCCTCAAGTCGATCTAGCTCGTTACTTTGATTAGCAACTGATGCCTCAGCTTCAACCGCTAATTGCTCAATTACATCACCAAGATTCGATGGGCTCGACCAACGAAGAGCGGTGAGGCTGATTAGCAACTTAATGCTCAGATCGGATGTGCTCTTAGCAAAGAGTTCTTTTGCAAGTTCTGCTTTGGAATTAGCATCCCTTGAGTTATCAGTTAGCGCGCGGCGAAGTGGAGTTGAGGAATCAAGAGTTGCAACAACGGCAAATAAATGAGCAGAGAGCGCAGATGCTTCTGCTGCCGATAAGCCCTTTAAGAGCTCATCAAGTGATTTGCGAGCAGCGATAAGTGATTGGCGTGACGCCCCACCCAGTGCTGCCATTGCTCTACTCATTTTTACTTACTCTTCTCCAGATCTTCTAGGAAACGATCCACAATTCTTGACTGGCGGACCTGGTCATCGAGTGCTTCTCCGACAATCTTTGATGCTAACTGCGTTGCAAGAGTTCCAACTTCATTACGAAGTGAAGTAAGCGCTGCTTGACGCTCTGACTCGATGGCAGCTTGCGCGCTTGCAGCGATTCGAGTTGCCTCTTCTTGAGCTTTGACTCGCATCTCTTCAATGATTGCAGCGCCTTGGGCTCTAGCTTCCTCTCTAATGCTTGCAGCTTCGCCGCGAGCATCTTGGAGTTGAGCTTTATATTGCTTAAGAGCTGCCTCTGCTTCAATCTGAGCCTTCTCTGCTCGCTCCATACCGCCTTGAATCGCATCTGTTCTTTCAGCAAATGCTTTTTCAAAACGTGGAACAACTGCGCGTCGAAGCACCAGATAGAGAAGTGAGAAGGCGATGAAGCCAACAATTATCTCTGCGGTATGCGGAATTAAAGGATTTAACTCCTCTGCCGCCAATTCAATAGAGCGCATGCTTATTTGCTTGACTCTAGAGAACGAATGCTAGAACTAGACCGAATAGCGCTAGAGCTTCAGCGAGTGCAAAGCCTAGGAATGCGATCGGCTGGAGAACGCTTCGAGCCTCTGGCTGACGTGCTACTCCATTGATATATGCGGCGAAAATAAGTCCGGTTGCAATACCCGGTCCAATCGCTGCCAGGCCAAAACCGACCAGGTTGAGTGTGCCTTCCATGTTTCTTACCTTTCCTTCTTCTTTATCCTTCACAATAACCGAGCGTTATCGTGAGTAAATCTCGTTATTTAATGCTCATCTGCTAGCGCTCCAGCGATATATAGAGCTGTTAGAAGCGTAAAGATATAGGCCTGCAGGCATTGGACCATAAATTCAAAGAATGTCAGCGCAATACCGATGGCAAAGGCAAATGGGCTAATCAATTTAAGTCCAATTACTCCCTGCAGCAAGTGCTCTCCGCCCAAGATAAATACCAAAAGTAATAGGTGACCAGCAAACATATTGGCAAAGAGACGAAGACTTAAAGTCAGTGGGCGAACCAAAAAGTAAGTGGCAAGCTCAAGAGGGGTGATCAAGATGTAGGCAGGTTTTGGAATTCCTGGCAGGAACATGATCTCTTTCATATATTTGAAGAAACCTTGTTTGCGTATTCCCACATAATGGAAGATAAAGAATGTGAACGCGGCTAGAACATAAGGAAATGAGATTCTAGACATTGTTGGAAATTGCAGCATAGGAACAATTCCAAATACGTTGTTCACCAAAATGAAAGTAAAGAGAGTAAATAGATATGGAACAAAGCGCATAAACTCATGGCCAATTACTTCGCGCCCCAGATCATTTCTAACAAATGAATAGACCGACTCTCCCGCGAATTGGAGTTTTGATGGAACTAATGCGGCTTTTCTTGATGCGAGTATGAAGAAGATTGAAATCAAAATTACCGAGAGAAAAACTAGAAGAATTGGCTTAGTTGCAAACTCATTACCTTCAATAAATGGAGGGAGGTTGAAGTCTCCGGCATCGGGGGGATTAAATCCCTCATCCTTGCCAACCTCGGCTGCATAACTAAGCAAGAAAGAACTCCTTGAAGCGTTATTGGACCTTATTTCATAGGGAAGACGGGGTAACCCTATGGGCAAGAGGCCAGGTTGAGAAATTCAACTTAGCCGAAATAGGGGTCAAAT
>CANNDP010000011.1 GCA_947503395.1 Actinomycetota bacterium | reverse complement strand
CTGCCTTTTTTACCACCGAATCCAGTTGGGAGCGCGTGAGCTTTCCCGTGAAAGTATTCTGCTGGCTCGGGTGATAACTACCGATGACCAATCTAGTATTCCCGTCGCGGCCAAGAAAGTTGAAACTGGCCCCATGGCCAAACTTTGGGCGTTTTCTCGGCAATTCTTCACCTATCGCGAGCAAGGCATCGATCGTTGCCTTCCAGGCAATCTGGCCCAGTGGCAGAAAGACGCGCAGAGTTGGCATAAGTAATTTCATCTCTGCCTCAAGCCAGCCCTTACAGCTTTGCTGCTCAAGTGTTGTTGGTTTATTTCCTGGTGGAGCGCAGCGAAGCGCGCAGGTGATGCGAGTTTCAAATAACTCTTGTCCATCATCACTTGATAGTGAAGTTGAAATCTTTGCTAAACCATTTTTGTGAAGCGATCTATAGAGCCAATCCCCTGAAGAATCTCCAGTAAAGACTCTTCCTGTTCTATTTGCTCCATGAGCACCAGGGGCAAGCCCGATAATTAATAATTTAGAATCACTTGGACCAAATCCAGTAACTGGTTTTCCCCAGTAATCTTCATTGCGATATGCAGCGCGCTTAGTAATCGCCACCTCCTGGCGCCAAGATGTCAGCCTTGGGCAGGCGCTGCATTTAATAATCTCTTTATCAAGAACTTTTAAGCTCTTAATATCCTTGGTAATAACTCTCGGTTTACTTCGCAAGAAGAAGAGCCATTCCATCTAAAATATCACTCTCTGAGGCGACAAATTCACTTGCCCCACTAAGTGCCATAATTCTTGAAAGCACTAAAGATCCTGCAGCAATTACATCAACTCGTCCTGGATGCATATACCCAAGTGATGCAATCTCAGATCTTTCAAGTGCGAGAAAGCTCTGACAGACTTGATGAGTCTTTTCTGCGCTGATTCGAGAGAGATGAATTAAGTCGCGGTCATAGCTTTCAAGGCCAAGTGCTGCAGCTGCAACCGTGGTTGCTGTTCCAGCAACAGCTACTAATGTTCTAGCACTTGCTATTGGAACTTTTGTAGCAGCGTTTTTTATGGCGCTATCAATATCAGCAATTGCCAAATCAATCGCAGCTTTATTAGGAGGCGAGCTATTTAAGTGGCGCTCGCTCATTCTCACGCAGCCAATATTTTCACTCACCGACGCCTCAACTGCGTCCTGTCCATAGACAAATTCAGTTGATCCCCCACCAATATCTACTACTAAATAAGGAGCGCCTATTTGATTTAGCTGATGAGTTGCCCCGATAAAGGAGAGCTCAGCTTCTTGTTCGCCGCTAATGACCTCGGGTTCAATTCCAAGTATTGCTTTTACGCCATCTATGAAGAGATCTCTATTTGATGCATCTCTTGTGGCACTTGTGGCACAGAACCTAATTGCCTCAACGCCACGTCTTCTAATCTCACTTGCAAATAATTCAGTGGCTCTCAATGTTCTATCTATTGCATCGGGATTAAAAGACTTGTTCTTATCAACTCCTTGTCCAAGGCGGACAATCTCCATTCCTCGATAAATCTCACGTAGATTGCCTCCTGAAACATCTGCAATCAGCAGACGAATAGAATTTGTTCCACAATCAATTGCAGCTACTCGACTCACTGATCGCGCCGTTCTAAGCAATTTCCATTTAGCCACCACTTTGGAAGTAGTGCGAGGGCTTCATCTCCTAAGGGATTTACTCCCTCTCCTGCTGCCAAGCTATGAGCAATTAGCGAATGCAAACATTTAACACGATCTGGCATACCGCCTGCTGAGATATCAACAATTTCTGGAACATCGATACCAAGGGCAGCTCTTGCTGCCAAATAATCATCATGGGCTGCTCGATATTGACCAGATAGTTCGGCATCAATTGCTAAGCGCTCATTCATCTCCTCCATAAGTGAAGAGTTTTCTAGGGTTGAAATAGCAGCAGTGAGATTGGGGCAGGTGGCGTAATAGAAGGTTGGAAACGGCGTTCCATCTGAAAGACGCGGATTGGTTTCAACTACAGCTGGATGTGAGCAGGCACAGCGATAAGCGATGCTATGAACATCTCTTGGCGCTCTGCCTAATTGAATTTCTATTGCAGATAGATCCTCATCACTTGCTCTCTCGCCCATAAATAAAGATTACGGCGTAGTTACGCCGACTCCGACTGAGGTAATTGATGAAATAACTCTGGAATACCAGGGAACTCCTAATGGAAAGTCTTGATTGATTGGAGCAGCTCCTTGGGCTTCAGGGTCAATTGTTGGTTTTGCTCCCAAAATTATGTATTGCCGCTCACCTGGCAGAACAAAGTGGAGTCGATTTCTTGCCTCACTCTTTACATAATCTGGATCACGCCATCTTTGTAGCTCAGCTCTTGCTGCTTCTAATTTTTTATAATTGGAATCTAGATCTGCTTCAAGGGCGCTGATTTGCGCCCTCTGCGCAAAATACTGTTGCGTTGGAGGAGCAAGAGTAACGGCGACAATAAATAGAACTAGAAAGAGAATTAATAATCGAGTTGAGATTCCTCGTTTTGCGGCAAAACTTTCAAGAGTCTTAGGAAGCGAGATTTTGCTGCGCTTCATAGCGGCTCCTTATTTGCTCTAAGTTATTGCTTAGCGCGAAGTAAAACGAGGAAATGCGTCACGGCCGGCATATTGAGCCTTTGAACCCAGTTCCTCTTCAATTCGCAGTAACTGATTGTACTTAGCAACTCTCTCGCTACGAGCAGGAGCACCTGTTTTAATCTGACCACAGAGAGCTGCCACTGATAAATCTGCAATTGTGGTGTCCTCAGTTTCCCCTGAGCGATGACTCATCATCGAGCGATATCCCGCTTTATGGGCCATATCAACAGCAGCTAAAGTTTCAGTAAGGGTCCCAATTTGATTGACCTTAACAAGCAGGGCATTGGCACAACCCTGGCTAATTCCTTGAGCTAGACGAGTTGGGTTAGTGACAAATAGGTCATCGCCAACTAATTGAACGCTAGCTCCCATCGCCTTTGTTATATCGGCCCAACCACTCCAATCATCTTCAGAGAGTGGATCTTCAATTGATAACAATGGATAGGAGTCCAGTAATCCTTGATAATAGTTAATCATCTCAGTTGCGCTTAGGTTTGAACCTTCAAAATGATAACTACCATCTTTATAGAATTCAGTTGCAGCAACATCCATTGCAAGACCAATATCGCTTCCCATCTTGTAGCCGGCCTTCTCTACAGCTTCAATGATTAAATCAAGTGCAGCGCGATTACTCTCAAGATTTGGCGCAAAACCACCTTCATCGCCAATACTTGTGGCAAGGCCGCGCTTTTTTAATACTGACTTAAGTGATTGATATATCTCAGCTCCGTAGCGCAATCCCTCTTTAAAACTTGGAGCGCCGATTGGTGCAATCATAAATTCTTGGATATCAACATTTGTATCAGCATGAGCTCCACCATTTAAAATATTCATCATTGGAATTGGTAGAAGTGTTGCTTTTTCTCCGCCTATGAATTTATAAAAAGGTAGTTTCTTGCTTACCGCAGCAGCCCTTGCAACTGCTAGCGAGACTCCAAGGATGGCATTTGCGCCAAGTGACGATTTATTAACTGTGGCATCAAGTGCAATCATCTTTTCATCTAAGCCTCTTTGGTCTAAGCCATCCTGACCAATTAAAGCTGGCGCAATCTTTGTTCTAACGTTTTCGACCGCTCCAGATACTGACTTTCCTAAATATCTTGAGCCACCATCTCTTAACTCTGCGGCTTCAAAAGCTCCAGTTGAAGCTCCGCTTGGAACTGCTGCTCGTGCCCAAGAACCATCTTCTAATTGGACGTCTACTTCAACTGTTGGATTTCCTCTTGAATCAAGGATCTCTCTTGCGGTGATGGATTTAATCGCTGAATTTGTGCTCACAGGTACGAAGTCTAGCCTGATTCTTCTTCACTCATTGCATCACGATATTTGAGAGCAGCCTTGCGCAGAGCAACCTCAGGATCAAGATTATTTGATATCGCCCATGAGATTAGGGATAGGAGTTGCTCTCCTAGCGCAGCTTCATTTACTTCGATCTTTTCTTTCGGATGCTCTGGGGTTGAAAGTTCATTTTTGCTGGCTCGATAAATCAATTTGCTAGCAAGAGCTAATGAAGGTTGACCTGTTGGAACTCCATCATGAGCGCTGGTTCTAGATTTTTCTTTCCGCTTAATCTCTTCCCAGTTTTCTAATACTTCAGCGCTGGAATCTACTTTGGCATCTGAGAAGACATGAGGATGGCGGGAGATCAATTTTTCTATTATTGCTTTAGCAACATCATCAATGTTGAAGGGTTTTTCTTTGTGTTCTTCAGCAATCCTTGAGTGAAAATAAACTTGCAGGAGAATATCTCCCAACTCTTCACGCATATCCTCACGATTACCGCTCTCAACAGCTTCAATAAACTCATAAGATTCTTCAAGCAAGTATTTAAGTAGCGATTGATGGCTCTGCTCACTATCCCAAGGACATCCCCCAGGAGATCTAAGGGTGTCCATCACCTGGGCAAGTCGAGCTAGATTTTCATAAGCCATCTTGAAGCGCTTTTCTAATTAATCATTAACAGCATCGCCGGCAGGCTCTGCAGCAACAACAGTTAGACTAGAAGCATCCCATGTGCCATATCGAGGATTAACCTCAACACTAAGAGCTGTTGCCTTATCTGTAACAATTTTTTGGATTAAGTCATTAACTTCAGCTTCGCTAACTCCCGATGCGATTGCGCCATCAGTTATCTTGCGGAGGATTAAATCTCTACGAAGGACATTATCTAGGGATGTTGAAGGAATTGAAGCGCTCACAAGTACATTCGGAAGGTTTTCCTCGCCTCCGATATTGGCGTAAATCTCAATCTTGTAGGCATCAATTTCTGCCTGATCTATTTCAATCTTCTCTTCTTTAGCAACTTCATTAATAATTAAATTGGAGATCATGTAGGAAAGTTGTGCGCGAGTTAAAGCCTCTCCACTTTCAAGACTCATCTGAGTTGTATCAATACCTTCACGCTCTGCAAGGATTAAATCAACCTGCTCTTGTAGCGCAGCAATTGTTATCTTCTCATCTCCAATAGTTGCCGCTGAATCGACCTGAGAGCAGGAAGATAGAGCTAGCGCCAATATGGCGATAATGGGTGCTAGAAACTTCTTCACAGGATTCTCACTTTCCTAAGGGGCGTTCAAGGAGAGTTTTGGCTAACTCAACCGCCCAATCAATGAGGGAAGTATCCCCTATTTCTTCCGCCTCTGATACCCAGGCAGCAGTTTGCGGACGAGCAATCATCACAACTTGGGTAACCGACTTCACAATTGACCCAGGATAGAGGCGCTGAATTTTCAACTCTAACGATTCACTCGGCAGAAGTGGTGCGATCTTTACGTAGCGGCCCTGCACTGCAAAGTCTTGAATCTTTCGCTCCTTTAAGTAAGTGCGTAGTCGAGCGATGCGCAGTAAATTCTCGGCCTCTCTAGGAAGAGCGCCAAAGCGATCACTTAACTCCTCACCAATCTTTGTAATCTCATCTTCATCCTTTGTATCTGCAAGTCTTCGATATAGATCAAGACGGAGTCGATCAGATGGGACATATTCGGCGGAGAGATGAGCGGTAACAGGCAATTCAACTTTACAATCAACTAATTCTTGCCCTTGATCAATAAATCCTGCCTTGTACTCATTAACAGCATCTCCAACCATGCGCATGTATAAATCAAATCCCACATCTGCAATATGACCAGATTGCTCGCCTCCCAATAGATTTCCTGCCCCTCTTATCTCTAAATCTTTAAGAGCCACACGCATTCCAGCTCCAAGTTCGGTGTTCTGGGCAATTGTGCTTAATCGATCAAGTGCAACTTCGCTCATAGCTCTATCAATTGGATAAAAGAAGTAGGCATAAGCGCGCTCTCGTGAGCGTCCAACTCTTCCTCTAAGTTGATGAAGTTGTGATAGCCCAAAGAGATCTGCGCGCTCCACAATTAAAGTATTTGCATTTGCTACATCTATGCCATTTTCAACAATTGTAGTGCAGACTAAAACATCAAATTCTCGATTCCAAAAACCTACAACTACCTGCTCTAGATTTGTCTCACTCATCTGCCCATGGGCGATAGCCACACTTGCTTGCGGAACTAGCCTTCTAATCTTGGCCGCTACCTCATCAATT
Source organism: Actinomycetota bacterium (assembly GCA_947503395.1). GTDB lineage: Bacteria > Actinomycetota > Actinomycetes > Nanopelagicales > Nanopelagicaceae > MAG-120802. The sequence continues at coordinate 14,144 of CANNDP010000011.1, read as the reverse complement.
GATTCCACGCGATTATGGATATAAAAGACTTGGCCATCTCGCAGTAGTTCTCGATGAATCGCTGCTGCTACCTGCTTTTCATCATATGCGCCAACATAGGTAAGGACTGGATGGCGCTGCTCTGGTGGAGTAGTTATTGTGGACATTTCTCGAATTCCTGTAATAGCCATCTCAAGAGTTCGAGGAATTGGAGTGGCAGACATAGCTAGTACATCAACACTTGCTCTCAATTTCTTTAATTTCTCTTTATGTTCAACGCCAAATCTCTGTTCCTCATCAACAATGATTAAACCTAAATCTCTAAAGGCAACATCATCTGAGAGCAATCTATGGGTGCCAATGACAATATCTACCCCACCGCTAGCAAGGCCAGCAAGCGTTTCATTAATCTCCTTACTTGATGCAAAACGCGATAGAGCTGAAACAGTTATTGGAAATCCGCTATAGCGTTGGGTAAAGGTTGCAAGGTGTTGCTGAGCAAGAAGAGTGGTTGGAACTAAAATTGCCACTTGCTTAGCATCTTGAACGGCTTTAAATGCTGCCCTAATAGCTATCTCTGTCTTTCCATATCCCACATCGCCACAGATAATTCGATCCATTGGATAGGGGCGCTGCATATCCTCTTTAACTTCATTAATAGTCACTAATTGATCTGGAGTTTCAACATAGGCAAAGGAGTCCTCGAGTTCTCGCTGCCACGTGGTGTCAGGTGAGAAAGCAAATCCAGGTGCACTAGTTCTTGCAGCATAGAGACGAATTAATTCGCCAGCAATTTCCTTAACTGCTTTCTTAGCTCTACCCTTAGCTTTAATCCACTCCCCACCTCCAATGCGATGAACTGCAGGGGCTTCACCACCGATATAGCGCGTGATCTGCTCTAAAGAATCAGTTGGAACATAGATCCGATCTGCAGGATGACCTTTCTTTGAGGAGGCATATTCAATTACCAAATACTCCCTAGAAATTCCAGCAACATCTCGCTGCACTAATTCAAGATATCTACCAACTCCATGTTGTTCATGAACCACATAATCGCCGCTCTTTAGCTCTAAAGGATCAATACTTGCTTTTCTCTTTGAGGGCATCCGTGAAGTAGTTGCGCGCAACTCTTTATTTCCAGTGATATCAGCTTCGGTAAGAAAAACGATTTTGAGCTCTTGATCAATAAATCCATCATGAATCAAGGTAGAAGTTAAATACAACTTATCTGGCGCAAGATCAGCGCTTAACTTTTCAACTAGCGCAACAGCAATATCGCCATCTACAAATATATCTCGATATCGCTCGAGAATGCCAATACCCTCTAAGGAGATGACGACTAGAAATCCTTGTTTAATCCAAGTTTTAACTTGCTGTATCAGCTTCTCAAAATTATTTTTAAATGGCTCAACTGAAATAAACTGGCTGATTTGTAGATCATCTGAGCTTCCGTAAGAGTTGAAGTAACGCCAGGTGATTTGATTATCTGCAGCATATTCAATCGCCTCATCTAGTTCTAAAAATCCTCCCGTAGATAGTTCTTTGCGAAGCGGTGTATTAAAGCTTGCCTCACTGCCTTGGGATAGGGCGGCGCTAGACCAAGCAGCTGAGAGAAACTCTTCATTGGTGCTAATTAGGTCTCTAACTCTTAGAGCAATTCGCTCTTGATCAAGACTTATTACTTCAAAGCCTTTAGGAAGTAGTTCGAGAAGAGGTACTAATTTTTTTGATAAGACTGAAAGTAGTGACTCTAGACCTTGACTATAAATCCCCTCTGAAGCTTTATTACAGATCTCACTTATCTCTGGATATTTGCTTGCTAACTGCCTTGCTCGCTTCGCCACCTCAGGAGTAAGAATCAACTCTCTGCAAGGAATGAGATTTAGCGCTCCTTCAACTAATGCAAAGGTGCGCTGATCACTAACTTCAAAATATCTGATCTCCTCTATCTCATCGCCAAAGAATTCAATACGAACAGGATGGTCTGCAAGTGGAGGGAATAGATCGATAATTCCGCCTCTTACTGCAAAGTCCCCACGCCGCTCCACCATATCTACTCGGCTATAGGCACGATGAGTTAGCTCTTGAATTAGCTCTGAAAAGTTTTGTTGCTTGCCGCTTTGAATGCTTAACATCGGCATTTCGATTATTTCTTGATTAATTGGTTGTAGTAGAGCTCTTGCAGTTGTTACTACTACTCTGGCTTTATCTAGATTTATCAGAGTATCTATCCGTCTTGCCACAGTATCGCTATTAGGACTTAGGCGTTCATGTGGCAAGCTCTCCCAAGCTGGAAATTCAGCTACTTGATCTACTAGCTCTGATAATTGCTGAGCAATCTCTGATGCTCTAGAACTTGAATGCGTAATTACTAATTGCGGAGCCTTCTTACTTCTTTCGGCAATCAAGAATGGAAGAGCTGGCGTCGCAGCAATTAGTGCAACGTCACTCTGCTCCAAGGCAAGGTGAGTTGTTTCAGATAGCGAGATAAAGCCCGCTAGCTTTGCATTCACTTAGATTCGCTCCCTCTCTTAAATCAGGCTCAACGCCGATTAGCCCCGATTTCATAGCGGGCAGGGGTGCTGCTTCCAAGATGAAAGGGGCTTATCTGTAAAACGCGGTGTAATTCTATCGTGCCATTATTAGCCCGTGTCCGTGCCTACCTCTGCCGAAGAAAATCTCTCTCTTCGAAGTGATGTCCGCCGTTTAGGCGATCTATTAGGCCAATCTCTAGCTCGCCAAGATGGGCAGGAACTTCTTGATCTAGTGGAGCTAGTTAGAAAGTCAGTGAGAGAAGGCGGAGGCGAGGATCTCCTTCAATCAATATCAGCAGATCAATCAGTAAAACTAGTGAGAGCCTTTAATGTCTATTTCAATTTAGCAAATGTTGCTGAACAAGTTCACCGTTCAAGAATTCTGGCAAAAGAGCGAATCAAAGGCGGCTCCTGGTTAAGTAGAGCTGTCGATAACATCTTGGCTGCTGGCAAAACTTCTGATGGCTTTACAAGTCAAGATATTGAGAAGTGGCTAAAGAATTTTCAAGTTCGCCCAGTATTTACAGCGCACCCAACTGAAGCTGCTCGTCGCTCAGTGCTTGGAAAGCTCTCAACTATCTCAGAGTTATTAGATAAAAGTGATAGCCCAGCTCGCGACCAACGCCTTGCTGAATCTGTAGATCTTCTCTGGCAGACCGATGAGTTAAGACTTGGTAGACCAGAACCACTTGATGAGGCAATTAATGCTCTCTATTATCTAGATGATCTATTTCGACTAACAATTCCTGAAGTTCTCGAAGACTTCTCTCGAGAAATATCAAGGCTTGGTATCAAAGTTTCGCCAAGAGATTCGGTATTAAAGTTTGGTTCTTGGATTGGTGGAGATCGAGATGGTAATCCAAACATAACTCCTGAGGTCACCAAAGATGCAATTGTCCTCCAGATGGGCCATGCCATAAGAGTTCTTAATGAGGCTATGGATGAGCTCCGTCAGGCGTTATCTGTTTCAACCAAGATTGCTGGAACATCAAAGCAGCTACTTGATTCAGTTGCTAAAGATTTGGAGAACTTGCCTGAGATCGAGCCTCGTTTTAGAAGGATAAATGTTGAAGAGCCTTACCGACTCAAAGCCACTGCAATTGGTCATCGCTTGCTTTTAACTAGAAGTAGACACCAAAATCGCACCGAGCATCAAGCAGGGCGTGATTATGCAAATACCAGTGAGCTAATTGATGATTTGATGTTGATGTATGACTCACTGATGCAAAATCGTGGCGAGTTGATAGCTAAAGGCTTACTAGAGCGCACCATACGAACAATCTCAGCATTTGGTCTGACTCACGCAACTATGGACGTTAGAGAGCACTCTCAGGCTCATGCCAATGCGATTCAATCACTTTTTAGCGATAGTAATTATTTACAACTCTCCCCTGAAGAAAAAGCTGATTTTCTTACCCATGAACTCACCCAAGCTAGGCGAGATATTTCAAAACTAAGCGAAATAGATGGAAAGACTCTTAGAGCTTTTGTGGCCATAAAAGAGCTACAAGCAAGTTTTGATCCATCGGTAATTGAAACCTACATAGTCTCAATGACAAAAGGCCATGAAGATGTCTTGGCCGCGCTATATCTAGCTAAGGAAGCTGGACTTGTAGATATTGAAAGTGGAAAGGCTGATATTGATGTTGCACCTCTACTTGAAACCGTTGCCGAACTTAGAGCAGCTGGAGATATTTTAGAAAAACTCTTAAATAATAAAATTTATCGCCAATATGTGAAATTACGTGGTGATATTCAAGAGGTAATGCTTGGCTATTCTGATTCAAATAAAGATGCTGGTATTGCCACCAGCCAGTGGGAGATCCATCAAGCGCAGCGAAAACTTAGAGATGTTGCTGGAAAATATGGCGTTAAGTTAAGACTATTTCATGGTCGCGGTGGATCTGTCGGCCGCGGCGGCGGACCAACTTATGACGCCATCATCGCTCTTCCTTGGGGAACTCTAGATGGACAGATAAAGATGACCGAACAAGGCGAAGTCATCTCCGATAAATACGCCCTTCCAGCTCTTGCAAGAGAAAATGTTGAATTAACCCTTGCTGCAGCGCTAGAGGCAACGATACTTAATCGCTCTGCTCGTCAATCTCCAGGAGATCTTGCCAAGTGGAATTCAGCGATGGAATCAATTAGCTCAGCAGCCTTCACTAGATATCGCTCGCTAGTTGAAAACCCAGAGCTTGCTAATTATTTTTATCAATCAACTCCTGTTGAACAGCTCGGAAATCTCTTTTTAGGCTCTCGTCCCTCAAGAAGGCCGGATGCCAGCGCTGATTTGTCATCACTTCGAGCAATTCCTTGGGTATTTGGTTGGACTCAATCACGACAGATTGTCCCTGGCTGGTATGGAGTGGGAAGTGGCCTTAAGGCCGCTCGTTTAGCAGGCCACTCATCCAGCATGGCAGCGATGCTAAAAGATTGGCACTTCTTTAGAACATTTATAAGCAATGTAGAGATGACCATTGCTAAAACCGATTTAGAGATGGCTAGCAAATATGTTTTGGCTTTAGTTGATCCCTCACTTCATTACTTCTTAGATGACATCAAGGCAGAGTTTGAATTGACGGTTAATGAGATATTGCTACTAACTGGTAAGAAAGATATTTTGGCCGATCAAGAAATTCTTGCTCAAACTCTTCAAGTTCGTGATGCCTACCTTGCTCCTCTACATCTACTACAAATTTCGCTGCTAAAAAAAGTCCGTGAGGGAAGTAGTGATTCCTTAAACACTAGAGCTTTACTATTAACGATTAATGGCGTGGCTGCAGGACTTAGAAATACTGGTTGATTACTTATTAAAGGAGTTCTGAGCCTTCTCAATTCCTTGCGTAATAAGTAGCTCAACGGCATCAATACCTCTTTGCAGGAATAGATCTAAATCTTTTCGCTCAGCAGACGAGAAAGGCTTTAAGACAAAGTCAGCTGGATCTTGCTCGCCGATTGGCCGGCCAATACCAAGTCTGATGCGATAGTAATCAGAACTAGAAAGTCCAGAGGTCACGCTCTTAAGGCCGTTATGGCCATTATCGCCACCGCCATACTTAACTCGAATAGATTGAAACGGTATATCTAACTCATCGTGAGCGATGATTATGTGATCACTATTTACCTTAAAGAAGTTAGCAAGTGAGCTTGTTGGACCACCTGATTCATTCATATAACAGCGAAGAGTTGCTGCAATTAGCAAGACTCGTTGAGCGCCAACTCCAATGCTAATCTCAGCAATATCCGCTCGAGATTTATGAGATGAAAACTTAACTCCAGCTTTCTTGGCATACTCTGATATCAAAGCTGCGCCAATATTATGGCGCGTCTTTTCATACTCTTTGCCAGGATTACCGAGGCCAATTAATAGCCATCGGTTAGGAGAAGTTCCGCCTTTATCCTTGTTTGATCTACCAAACATGGAGCAAGGTTAGCCCTTTATTTTTCTTTACTCTCCTCAGCAGGTGCACCTTCAGCAGGAGCAGCAGCAGCGGCCGCAGCTTCACCTTCAGCTGGGGTAGCAGCGACAGCGACAACTTCTTCAAACGCCACGCGAACCGATAGATGGATAACAGTCATCTTTGGATCGCTCTTAAGGATTACGCCTGCAGGAAGTGTTACCTCTGATGCTGTCTTTGAATCTCCTGCCATCAAGCCTTCAATATCAAGATCAAGTGATGCTGGGATTGCTGTTACATCGACTTCAACTTCAATGGTGTTATGTACGTGCTCCAAAATACCTTCTGGATCGTACTTACCATGGGTGTGAACTGGAACGTGAACTACAACGCGCTCACCACGACGAACAATAATTAAATCTATATGTTCCAAAGTTCCTTTAAGAGGATTACGAACGATTGACTTGGGAAGCACTAGCTCTTGCTTCTCACCTAAATCAACATTTAGAAGAACGTTCGAGGTCTTCATTGCTATTCCAACCTCGCGCGCTGGAAGGGAGATGTGTATTGGCTTCTCACCATGTCCATAGATAACTGCTGGAACGCTGCCATCGCGACGGATTCTTCTTGATGCGCCTTTTCCGAATTCATTACGGAGCGCACCTTTAATTGAAACTTCAGCCATTTTCTTGCCTTTCGTCGATAACGGGGGATTCCCCCTCGCCTTAAGTGATGCGAAGGCTACCTAAAGGCAATTAGAAGCGCAAAACCGGGCTCAACTACCGCCTTAAACGACGAGTAATACGCCAGATAAGAATTAGCAGGATTACACCTGCTGCCAAATACCATGGTGTGAAAGCTGATTTTGCATGGCTATCTAGATCTGGATCAATCGCTCCAGCCATTCTTGGTAATTCGATGGTTGAAACAACTCCAGCATGATCTGAAGGAAAACAAATCTTGCTCCCGCAATTCCAGACTCCAGAGCCATCTGGCCAGACATTGCCAATTATCTTTGAACTTACTGTGGCATAAACATTTTTAGTGAAAATATAATCAAGACGATCTGTAAATCCATATTGATTACCAAGTTGCTTAGCAATCTTTGCTCGCTTCTTATCAGGACCATCTAGAAGCGCTGCTGCTCCCCAGGTGAAGTAGCGCGCGTTCTTAGCATCAGGTGAGGCATTCTCAAATCCAGCTTCAATCATTGTCGAGTAAGCGTTGCACTTAGCTCCACCAGATGTTGGGCAGGTATCATTAACAACTGGTTGCTCACCTGGGTTAGGTTCATCAACTCCTCTTGGATCTCGATAATCTGCATTGAAATCGCCAAGGATGATAATTGGCATCTTGGCATCTTTTAGATCAGCAACCAATTGCTGAGCCTGAATAGCAGAATTTGGAATCTTATTCTCATCCCAGATTGACTCAAGGTGAGTTGTAATAACCCGAACCACTGAGTCTTGAACCTTAAAATCAGCCCAGCTATATCCACGATAGATCTTCATTAATACTGGAACTATGGAATAACTTGCTTCATATTCACTATTTCCAACTTGGATAATCTGGGATTTAACATCATCTCGAACTAAAAGAGCATCGCCAATAACAAATCCGCAGGCCGCGCTATCTTGACCAAATATTGGATTAAAAACTTCTGGATCAACTACTTTAGTTAGGTAGGGAATAGCACCAATTGAATAGCCTGGATTAAAGGCTTTGACGCCATTAGCAGAGGCTATTGAGTAAGAAAGTCCCGCACTCTTTGTAGCAGCAATCAAGTCATCAAGGAAGTTATAGATTTCAACTTCAGGGCCAAAGAAATCTTTCTTGCATCGCCAAGAAGTTGCCTCTTGAATCCCTATTATTTCTGGGCGATCTTGCAGGATTTCATTAGCTAATTTTGGAGCTCTAGCTTTGAAATTTGTTTGCTTCATCTGATCCCACATAAATTGAGCTGCTGCTGGAAAATTAGGAATCAAATCAAGTGCCACCCCAACATCTGCGCCAAGATAGATATTTCTTGACATCACAGTTATGCGATAGGGCTCATTTGATTGGGCAGGTGCAAGTGGAAGTAGAGAGAATGCGCAGAGAGAAAGAGAGAGCCAGCGCAGCCTTGCTCTTTTAGGAATGGCCATCAAAGAGGCTCGTAACAGAGCCATCTTCAAATACTTCACGAATTGCTCTACCTAGAAGAGGTGCAATAGATAGAACAGTCAGAGTTGGAAATCTTGATTCCTCAGGTATCGGAAGAGTATTTACAACCACAACTTCTTTTACTCTGGAATTAGCTAGGCGCTCTGCTGCAGGGCCAGAAAATACTGGATGAGTTGCAGCAACGATTACCTCTGTAGCTCCAGCGTCATAGAGCGCATCTATCGCTTTAATTATGGTGCCAGCAGTATCGATCATGTCATCGATAACCACGCAGGTTTGTCCTGAAACATCTCCAACTACGCGTCCGGTAATTGCTTCATTTGGAATTCTTGGATCACGTGTCTTATGGATAAAGGCAATCTGAGCTCCGCCCAATAGATCGCTCCATCGCTCTGCCACTCGCACTCGTCCTGAGTCTGGAGAGACGATCGTTAACCTTGAGCGATCAACTTTTGAACCAACGTAATTTGCTAGAAGTGGTAGCGCAAATAAGTGATCAACGGGACCATCAAAGAATCCTTGAATCTGTGAGGTGTGAAGATCCACCGTCATTAAACGATCAGCACCGGCAGTTTTAAATAAATCTGCCATTAATCGAGCAGATATCGGCTCTCTGCCTCTATGTTTCTTATCTTGTCTGGCATAGCCATAGAAGGGAGCAATAACGGTAATTCGCTTAGCTGATGCTCTCTTAAGGGCATCAACCATTATTAGTTGTTCCATGATCTGCTTATTTACTGGAGTGGTATGGCTTTGAATTACGAAGGCATCACAGCCACGAACGCTCTCTTCGAATCTTATAAATATCTCACCATTGGCAAAGTCATATGCAGATGTGGGGGTAATTGGAATACCAAGTTCTGATGCCACCTCATCGGCTAACTCAGGGTATCCACGTCCGGTAAAGAGACGGAGACGTTTTTCGGAGCTGAGACGTATTTCGTTACTCATTTCGACCCTTCTTTCTTGGCTGCCGCTTCTGCTGACTTACTACCTTTTCTCCTCTTTAAGACCCAGCCGAGGATATTAGATTGTCGAGCTCTTCCTATCCCTAGCGCTCCTGCTGGAACATCTTCGGTAATTACTGATCCAGCTGCTGTGTATGCGCCATCACCAATACTTACTGGCGCTACCAACATTGAATCACTGCCGATTCTCACATGATCGCCAATTACGGTCTGATGTTTTTCAACGCCGTCATAGTTAACAATTACAGTTGCAGCTCCGATATTTGTCTGCGTTCCAATACTTGCATCACCAACATATGAAAGGTGTGGAACTTTAGAACCTACTCCGATGGTTGAATTCTTTATCTCGACAAATGAGCCAACGCGAACCTGCTCTGCAAGCACTGTTCCACTGCGAAGATGTGTATATGGGCCAACTTGGGCAGATTCACCAATTTTTGAGCTCTCACAATGTGATTCAAATACTCGCGCCTGCGCTCCTACCTCGCAATTAATCAGAGTAGTTCTTGGTCCGATAACAGCTGCACTTCCAATTTTTGTGTTGCCCTTAATCGCACTACCTGGCTCAATAGTCACATCAATATCAATTTCACTTGTGATATCGATCCATGTGCTCATGGGATCTGTGATTGTTACTCCACTTTGCATTAATGCATCGCAAATTCGAGCATTCATTATGAAACCAGCCTGAGAGAGCTGGGAGCGATCATTAATCCCTAAAATCTCAGTGAAATCTGGAGTTTCAAAGGCTGAGACTTTCTTGCCCTCTGACTTTAAGATGCCAATCACATCAGTTAGATACTCTTCTTGCTGAGCATTATTTTTACCTATTTTGCCTAGCGCAGCTATTAAATCTGTAGCAGCAAAAATGTAGACCCCTGAATTAATCTCAGAGGTCTGCTTTTGAATCTCTGTGGCATCTTTTTCTTCAACTATCTCTGCCAGATCTCCGTTTGCTTCTCGCAATACTCGACCGTATCCACTCGGATCAGGCATGTGGGTGGTCAATACAGTGGCGCTGGCTCCAGTTGAGCCATGGTCTTTAAGTAATTCTCTAAGTGTTGCGCTAGTTAGCAGTGGCGTATCACCGGCGCAGATTAATACTGTTCCAGATGAGTTGTAGCCAGCTAGCGCGAGTTTTACAGCATGGCCAGTTCCGCCACGAACTTCTTGATAGATAGTTTTAGCACTTGGTGAAATTTGATTTAGATGTTGGATTACATCTTCTTTATTTGCTCCAACTACAACTCTTAACTCTTTAGTGGCTAAGGGCTCAACTGTTTTGATGACATGTGCGATTAGAGATCGACCGGCAATTTCATGGAGAACTTTGGCGCGAGAGGATTTCATCCGTTTGCCCTCGCCAGCAGCGAGAAGTATTGCGAGATCCAGCTGGTTCAACTCCCCACCTCTCTGCGCTCCTGGCCCTATTCTATTTAATTTTCGAGCTATCTCTTTCCCGCTTAATGCTGGCTCCTCCACCAGGTATCGATCCTGGACCCTGGGCTTCAAAGGCCCATGTGCTAGCCACTACACAATGGAGGAACCTGAATTCTATTGCCTCAGGCTGGATGCTCCATAACGCTCGATATTTATAGGCTCTCTATCACCCGAGCTCCAGGTACTGGCCCAGATGCTCTAACCACATTACCTACTACTCCGCTTGAGGTCAGTGCAACAACAAGATCTAGCGCATGATCTTCATGTTCTGCCAAAAATGCCACGCTAGGACCTGAGCCAGAGACAATTCCACCAAGGGCCCCATAATCCAAACCAACATCAAGAATTAGACGAAGCGCTGGTTTTAGTGAACATGCTGCTGCTTGCAAATCATTACTTAGCGCTTTACCAAGTTTATTGCTATCTCCAGAGCTAAGTGCTTGCAAGAGCGCATCACTAATTTGTGGTGGAGCAACTTGCAGACCTTCACGGAGGCGATCGCATTCACTATAAACCGCAGGCGTTGATAATCCAGAGCTAGAGAGAGCAAGAACCCAACTATATGTTCCTCGAGAAAGTACTGGAGTTATCTGCTCTCCTTTGCCTGTTCCAATAGCTGTTCCACCAGAGATAGTAAATGGAACATCTGCGCCAAGTTCTGCTCCAATTTTCTCCATATCGTTTCGTTTCAGCCCAAGATTAAAGAGACTATCCATTCCAACTATTGCTGCCCCTGCATCAGCACTTCCGCCAGCCATACCACCAGCTATTGGAATTTCCTTTGTTAAGGTAATAGTTATTCCATCAGAGATACTAAATTTCTTGCGCATTAGCTCGACAGCTTTAACAGCTAAATTCTCTTTATCTAGCGGGAGATGATTATTAGTTTTTCCTGTCGATTGAACGCGTACTAGCCCATCGTCATTTAGTTCAACTTTTACATCATCAAAGATTGAGACTGCTTGAAATACTGTTGCTACTGGATGAAATCCATCTTTTTGCAACGGCCCAACTGAGAGCTGAAGATTTATCTTTCCTGGAACTCGAACCAGAACTTGGGCGCTCATGTGGTGAGGGTATTACTACGGCGCTATTAACGCCTATCTAATTGACGAGCAATTGCCAGAAAGTCATCAATTGTTAACGCTTCTCCGCGAATAGTTGGCTCAATTCCTGAAGCAATTAGCAGCTGCTCGGCCTGGGCTGATCCCCCGGCAAGATCTGCATAAATTGAGCGCAGCATCTTTCGTCTCTGCCCAAATGCGCGATCAACTAGTTCAAAGGTGAGCTTTCGTAGCCTTTCATCTCCTAAAGGTTTATGCCTTGTGAATTTAACTAATGAGGAGTCAACTTTAGGAACTGGCCAAAAAATTGAACGTGAAACCGAATCAGCCAATTTTAGATCAGCCCACCATGCAGCCTTAGCGCTGGGAACTCCATAGATTTTGCTACCTGGTTTTGCTGCTAGTCGCTCTGCTACCTCACTTTGAACCATAACAATTCCTGAAGTAATAGATTCAAACTTTTCTAGAAAGTTCAATAAGACAGGCACGGAGATGTTGTAGGGAAGATTAGCCACTAACTTATCTGGCCTTCCCGCAATTTCATTTACTTCCATAGCATCAGCATTAACGATTATCAGATTTTTCGAACTAGCCCCATGAGACTTAGCGGTGATTCCTAATTGATCGGAGAGACGTTTATCTATTTCAATTGCTGTTACTTTATTGCTGGCTTGTAGTAGAGCTAGGGTTAAAGATCCAAGGCCTGGGCCAATTTCAACTACATGATCACTTGATGTAATTCCCGCTAACCGAACAATTTTCTGACAGGTATTGCTATCAATTACAAAGTTTTGACCAAGTGATTTTGTGGGGCGAAGGTCTAAGGACTCTGCAATCTGCCTGATCTCACCTGCGCCAAGTAAGGTGATGCTCATCTGACGAAGGATCCAAATACGCGCTCTGCGTTATCACTAATTGCTCTGGTAAGAGTTGTTAGATCCTCTCCCCTTCGCTCTGACATAAAGCGCAAAATGTGTGGAATTTGAGCAGGAGTGTTATGAGCTCCTCTATTTGGAGTAGGAGTTAGAAAGGGAGCATCTGTTTCTACTAGCAAGTTTTCTAGTGGAACATGCATTAGCGCTTCATGTAGAAGTGGGGCATTTTTAAAGGTAACAGTTCCTGAGAAAGAGAGTAGATAGCCCTTAGCAACGCACTCCTTTGCCATCTCAGCATCTCCAGAGAATGAGTGAAAAACAGTATGAGTTGGCGCTCCTACTTCATCTAGAAGATCTAATACAGCTCGGTGAGAGTCACGATCATGAATCATAAGAGCTTTCTTATGGGCTTTAGCAATTTCAATATGCTTTTTAAATGAGTACTTTTGTTTATCTCTAAGGCTCTCCTCGGTTCGAAAGAAGTCCATCCCGGTTTCGCCAATTGCGCAGACTCTTTTTTCACCAGCTAACCTATTGATTTCCTCTAAATCAGATTCAAGATCTTCAATTAATGGAGCATCGTTGGGATGAAGCGCAACAGCTGCTAAGACCTGAGTATTGAACTTATTGGCACAATCCACTGACCATTGAGATTCCTTAACAGAGATACCAACTTGAACAACTCGATCAATGCCAACGCTTCTTGCATCATCTAAGACTTTCTTAACATCATCATGATCGGCTGCGGAGCCAGTTACTATCTCAAGGTGAGCATGAGAATCCACACAAGTGGTGGGTAGGGGTTCAGGAAGAGGGGCAGCTCTGCGATCACCTTCGCGATTATTTCGATCAGCCATTTGCTAAGTTTTTTAACTCTCTAAATCTGGAAGACGAGGAAAGAGAATATCCCCTTTAATTATTTTGCTTCCACCCTTTAGCTGTCCCCACTTTGCAACATCTGCAATTTTCTGTGAGGAAATTGGCCCAAGAGAGCTCTCAGCACCTAGATAAGACCATAACTTGCTAGTTGATAGCGGCATCACTGGATGGAGCAGAATTGCAAGGGCTCTTAAAGATTCTGCAGTGTTATATAAAATTGCATCAAGCTCGCTTTTTTTGCTCTCATCTTTAGCAACTACCCAAGGCTGTTGAATCGTTACATAACCATTAACAACCTTACAGAAATCCATAATGGCATTTATTCCACCTTGAAAATCTAGGGCCACAATTGCTTTATCTGCGCTCTCAACTGTCTTTGATAGCGCGCTTGCTAGCTCTTCATCTTTTGCTGGATTTGGCAGAATGCCATCGCAATACTTCTCAACCATTGCTGCAAGGCGTGAGGCTAGATTTCCAAAGTCATTTGCTAGCTCGCTTGTGTAGCGGGCAGCCATATCCTCCCAAGAAAATGAGCCATCACTTCCAAAAGGAATTGCTCTCATAAAGTAATAACGGAAGGCATCAACACCAAAGTGATTTGTGATATCTGAAGGCGCAATTCCAGTTAATTTACTCTTGCTCATCTTTTCGCCACCAACTAAGAGCCAGCCATGGGCAAATACTTTCTTTGGTAGAGCAAGCTTTGCAGCCATGAGCATTGCGGGCCAGATCACAGCATGAAAGCGGAGGATGTCTTTTCCGACTAGGTGAACATCAGCAGGCCAAGTCTTTTCAAAGAATTTACCACCATCACTTGAAGGATCATCAGTTAAGCCAACTG
>CANNDP010000010.1 GCA_947503395.1 Actinomycetota bacterium | reverse complement strand
ATTCCAGCTACAAAGCCAGCAACGCAGGTCGATCCGGAGACCTCTATAACTCTTGCCGGCAAGAGAGATGATTATGTCTCAAGAGGTGGGTATAAATTAGCTGGAGCACTTGATGCCTTTAAAGAGATAAGAGTTAGCGGGGTTACCGCTCTTGATGCTGGAGCATCAACGGGTGGATTTACCGATGTCTTACTTAAGAGGGGGGCAGCAAAGGTCATCGCTGTTGATGTCGGATATGGACAGCTAGCTTGGGAGCTTCAAAGCGATCCAAGAGTTGAGATACATGATCGCACCAATGTGCGCACTCTAAGTAGCGAGATCATCAAAGAGAGCGTTGATTTAGTGGTCGCTGATCTCTCCTTTATTTCACTAGCCCTAGTTATCCCCGCTCTAGCTTCGGTGAGCAAGAGCGAAGCAGATTTTCTCCTTATGGTTAAGCCTCAATTTGAAGTTGGGCGAGAGCGATTGACAGATGGGGGAGTTGTGCGAGATCCAGAGCTTAGAAAAGCTGCAGTTAGGGATATTGCAAGGAGCGCCTTTGATGCAGGGTTGGGTACCGTTGGAGTAGTGGCCAGCTGCCTTCCAGGACCTTCTGGAAATGTTGAATATTTTCTCTGGCTTAAATCTGGAGCAGAGATGATTTCAGATAAAGAATTAGATCTGGCGATAGCGAAAGGACCGCAGTAGATGACAAAGCGTGAAGTTCTACTTGTCCTTCATCCAACTCGCCCTCAAGCAAAAGAGCTTGCGGGATCTATTGTTAAAACTCTTAGCGCAGAAGGTTTTAGCTTTATCTCAAGTGCGGATACTGGAATTTCTGGCGTCACTCAAGTTGCAAGCGAGCAAGTAAGACAGCGATATAGCGAGATTGAGTTGGTACTAGTTCTTGGTGGCGATGGAACTATTTTGCGTGGGGCGGAACAAATACACGGCTCTAACATTCCAGTGCTAGGAATCAATCTAGGACATGTTGGTTTTCTGGCAGAGATTGGCAAACCAAGTCAGACAGAAATTATCTCGGCCATTAGAGATAAGAAATATAAGACTGAAAAGCGTATGACGCTGGCATATCAAGTATTTAGAGGCGATGAGTTAGTTACTAAAGGCTGGGCGCTAAATGAGGTAACAGTTGAGCGAAGTACTGAGGCGATGATTGAGCTCTTTGTTCAAGTTGATCACAGACCACTTTCAAGATGGGGCTGCGACGCAGTTATCTGTGCAACGCCAACAGGATCAACAGCTTATGCCTTTAGCGCAGGCGGTCCAGTTGTTTGGCCAGAAGTTGAAGCCCTAGTTCTTCTGCCACTTGCCGCTCATGCGCTCTTCTCAGATCCAATGGTTATTGGCGCAGATTCAGAAATTGCCATCGATGTTGAAAGTGATGAGGGCGTTTTATCAGCAGATGGTCTTCGCAAGTTTGCCTTGAAAGAAAAGGATCGCGTCGTTCTAACCTCCGATAAAAGCTATATAAACCTAGCCCATATTGATGCAGCGCCATTTACTGATCGCCTTGTTGCCAAATTTAAATTACCGGTTGATGGCTGGCGCGGTGAGTAAAAAGGGCGAGCGTAAAGGCTCACTCTTAGAAGAAATCAATATCCGCTCACTTGGGCTAATTGATAGCGCAACGATTGAGTTCAAAGAGGGCCTTAATGTAATTACCGGCGAAACTGGTGCTGGTAAAACTATGCTTCTAAATGCCCTCTCCTTGATCCTAGGACAGAAGGCTGATGCTGATTACATCAGACAAGGTCAGGAGAGAGCAGTGGTAAGTGGACGCTTTAGATTGCCAGAGAAAATCAATCAAGAGTTAAAGATACTCATTCAAGAACATGAGCCTGAGATTGAAGAGTCATCAATCCTTCTTTCAAGACATTTGGGTAGAGATGGAAAATCAAAAGCTCAACTATCAGGCTCTGCTACAACGGCTAGTACCTTAATTTCATTCGCAGACCAACTAATTGAAATTCATGGACAACATGCAAATTTAGTACTCACAAAAGCAAATAAGCAGCGGGAGATTCTAGATATCTTTGCAGGTCAAGGACTTTTTACAGCTCTTCTTGCTTATCAAGAAGCGTTGAAGAACTACCAAGTGCTACGCAAAGAGATAGCAGAACTAAAGAAAGCTCTAGGTGATAGAGATAGCGAGATCAAATCACTTGAAGAGCTCGTAAATGATTTTGCCAAATTAAAACCGCAAGGCGCCGAGCTATCCCAGCTAGAAGCTCAGATTTCAAAGCTTGAAAGCGTGGAGGATTTAAGAATTGCCTCACTTGGTGCCCAACAAGCACTTTCAGATGAAGAAACGGGAGCTCTAAATTCATTGCATAGCGCTAAGAAATCTCTAACCGGCGCCAAAGGTCGAGATGCTCAATTAGACCAAATTGCAGATGCCATTTCAGAGAAACTCTTTGATTTGATTGATGCAGCATCAGATCTTGATAGGTATTTAGATTCACTTTCTGCAGATCCCCAAGCGCTGGAGTTGGCGCAATCACGTAGAGCTGCCTTGAGCTCTTTTGCCAAAAAGTATGGAAAATCAGGTGATAAGAACGAGGCGCTAGCTGAGGCAATGGATAAAGCAGAGGGAGCAAAGAATCGAATAAAGGATTTAAGTGGGGGAGATGATCGTTTAGCTGAAATGGGCAGAGAGCTGGAGGGATTACGAGCAAAGCTTTTAGAAGTAGCAACAAGTTTGAGTGCACTTAGAGTGCAATCAGCCAAGAAGCTCTCCTCATCTGTTACTAAAGAGTTAGTTGAACTTGCTATGGCTAAGGCAGTTTTTGAAGTAAGAGTTGAAAGTAAAGATGGAAATAGTGATGATCATTTCTCACCCTTTGGGCTAGATGAAGTTTTCATGCTATTTACCGCTCATAGCGGCGGGGAGCTTCTTGCAGTATCAAAGGCTGCAAGTGGAGGAGAGCTATCGCGTTTGATGTTGGCACTTGAAGTTGTTCTAGCTGGCTCTTATCCACTTGGCACATATGTCTTTGATGAAGTTGATGCTGGTGTTGGTGGTAAAGCAGCACTTGAAGTGGGAAAGAGGCTAAGAAAGCTTGCTATGAATTCACAAGTAATTGTGGTTACCCATCTGCCTCAGGTTGCGCTCTGGGCCGATAATCACATCTTGGTTGAGAAAGATAGCAACGGTCTTCTGTCATCTACTTCAATCAAATCCTTAAGTGATCAAGAGCGCGAGATTGAGATAGCTCGAATGCTCTCTGGCATTGAAGAATCAGAACACGCCCAAGATCACGCTCGGGAGCTGCTCAATTTACGCTTCAGCGATGTTGGCTGATAAGTTTGCCTTCCATGACCGCCCCTCATGTGACCAAACATCTCTTTGTCACCGGCGGAGTCGCCTCAAGTCTTGGTAAAGGCCTTACCGCATCTAGTTTAGGACGCCTGCTTGTAGCCCGCGGCCTTAGAGTCACAATGCAAAAGCTTGATCCCTACATCAATGTTGATCCAGGCACAATGAATCCTTTCCAGCATGGTGAAGTATTTGTTACCGATGATGGAGCAGAGACCGATTTAGATATCGGCCATTATGAGAGATTTCTAGATACCAACCTGCATGGTTCAGCCAATGTCACAACTGGTCAGATTTATCAAAGAGTAATTGCAAGAGAGCGCCATGGCGAATATCTAGGCGAAACTGTTCAAGTAATTCCTCATATCACCAATGAGATTAAAGAGCGCATTCGCAAAATGGCAGCTCCTGATATAGATCTAGTCATTACTGAAGTAGGTGGAACTGTTGGCGATATTGAATCTCTGCCATTTTTAGAGGCAGCAAGACAGATCCGGCAAGAAGTTGGCAGAGATAACGTTTTTTATCTCCATGTCTCACTCGTTCCATATATCGGTCCATCAGGGGAGTTAAAGACAAAACCAACGCAGCACTCAGTCCAAGCTCTCCGCTCCATTGGAATATCTCCAGATGGAATTGTCCTGCGCTCGGATCGACCAATTCCGCAAGGCGTTAAGAAGAAGATCTCACTGATGTGCGATGTTGATTTAGAGGCAGTTGTTGCAGCAGTTGATGCTCCATCAATTTATGACATCCCTAAAGTTCTGCATAGCGAGGGACTTGATTCCTATATTGTAAGAAGGCTTGATCTAAAGGCTCATGAAGTTAAGTGGGGGCAATGGGATTCACTACTTGAACGAGTACATAACCCTGCCCATAGCGTAAAGGTTGCTTTAGTTGGTAAATATGTCGATCTTCCAGATGCTTATCTCTCAGTTACTGAAGCGCTAAGAGCTGGCGGCTTTGCTAATAACGCTAGAGTTGAAATTAAGTGGGTTGCAAGTGATGAATGCGCAACAGAAGCTGGAGCAAAAGCAAACTTAGGTGAGGTAGATGCAATCTGTGTTCCGGGCGGCTTTGGAGTAAGAGGTATTGAAGGAAAGCTCGGAGCTCTTAAATATGCAAGGGAAAATAAGATCCCAGCCCTTGGCCTTTGTTTAGGTTTGCAATGTATGGTCATCGAGATAGCTAGAAATATCCTTGGTTTAAAGCGAGCTAACTCTGCTGAATTTGATCCTGATACTGATGCGCCAGTTATTGCAACTATGGCCAGTCAGGTAAAAATCGTAAATGGCGAGGCTGATATGGGTGGAACGATGCGCCTTGGTCTCTACAAAGCAATTCTTACCAAAGGATCAATTGTCGAGAGTTGTTATCAAGCCCCTGAAATATCAGAGCGTCATAGACATCGCTATGAAGTGAATAACTCCTATCGCAAAGAGCTAAGTGAAGCAGGGTTAGTCTTTAGCGGAACATCGCCAGATGAGAATTTAGTTGAATTTGTTGAGCTTCCAAGAGAGGTTCATCCATTTTATGTTGGAACTCAGGCTCACCCAGAATTTAGATCAAGGCCTACTAGAGCCCATCCACTCTTTGCTGGCCTAATTAAGGCCGCGCTAGAACGTGGATGATAGATCCTCGATTGAAATATTCCTCAATCACTGCGCAATAGAGCGAGGGCTAGCTAAGAATACTCTTTCATCTTATAGAAGAGATCTAGAGAAGTTTCTTAACTATCTAAATCAAAGCCAGAAAACACTTTCTAGTATCACTCCAAGTGATGTAGCTGCCTTTCTTCACACTCTAAGGCAAGCCAATCTAAACGAATCAAGTATCGCAAGAAATGCCGTTGCTTTGAGAAGTCTTTTTGCTTTTTTAGCCAAAGAAAGTGGCATTGAAAGTATTGCTAAAGAGATTCTTGTGCCACGAAGCGCTAAAAGATTACCTAAAGCTTTAAGTATCGATCAGATTGCAAGACTTATTAATAGCTGCGCCGATGATTTATCGGGTATTAGAGATAAGGCGATATTGGAGCTGCTCTATGCAACGGGAGCAAGAGTGAGCGAGATTATTGCTTTAAATCGATCTGATATTTCCCAAAATAACCAAGAAGGCGTTGAGGCCATAACTATTCGAGTCCGTGGCAAAGGAGGCAAGGAGCGTCTAGTTCCAGTTGGAAGTTATGCCAGATTGGCACTGGATCAGTATCTAACGAGATCTCGTCCGGTCTTTGCTAAGAATCTAAAGGAAGAAGCCCTCTTTCTTAATGAAAAAAGAGGAACTCGCCTTTCGCGCCAGAGCGCTTGGCAGATCGTCATTGATGCCGCAAAGAGATCGGGCCTAGATGAAGCGATTTCTCCGCATGGTTTTAGGCATTCTTTTGCTACCCATTTACTCGATGGGGGAGCAGATATAAGAGTGGTGCAAGAACTATTGGGACATGCCTCGGTAACAACAACCCAGATCTATACCTTGGTAACAATCGATAAATTACGTGAGAGCTATGCAAGCGCTCACCCAAGATCAAAGTAGAGCTATCTACCTCGAAGTCTTCTAGCAATAATTGATTGATCGCCTTTTGCCTCTAAATCTGCAATCACAATTGCAAGAGATTCACGGACGATTCGACCCCTATCAACTGCAAGGCCAAGATCTCCTCTTAAGTGAAGTCTTGCTTGCTCCAAATCAAAGAGTTCTTCAGGTGAGAGATAAACGGTAATTTTCTCATCATGTTTCTCACGCCCTGATGGTCCTTTATCTAAACCAGTTGCGCGACGTCTTGGAGTCTGTCTAACGCCAGTTGACTTAGGAGCAGCCTTTGCAACAGTTGCAGTTGTTGGGCGGTTGGTATGAGAGACCTCAACTTCTTCAACGCTTTGATCTGGAACAGCGCTAAGAGTTGTCTTTCTAAATAACTCATCTGCTCCAGGCAAACTAATACGTCTTGTCATCGAACCCCTCCATTGGCAATTATTTCTCTTGCAAGTCTGCGATAAGAAGCAGCTCCAACGGAGGAGCTGGCATATGAAGTGATTGGCTCTCCAGCAACAGTTGTCTCTGGAAATCTAACAGTTCTAGCAATCGTGGTGTCAAAAACGTGAGCTGGGAAGGCTTCACTGATTCGCTCCAAAACCTCGCGGCTATGGACAGTTTTTCTATCAAACATAGTTGGCAAGATTCCTAGAAGCTCGATATCAGGATTGGTATTGGCCTTTACTTTCTTGATTATGTCATCAAGGAGAGCCACGCCTCTAAGCGCAAAATACTCACATTCAAGGGGCACTAGAACCCAGTGAGATGCAGTAAGAGCATTAACAGTTAGAAGGCCAAGAGATGGCTGGCAATCAATGAGAATGACATCATAAAAGTCGGTAACAGTAGAAAGAACGCGCTTTAAAATCTTTTCGCGAGCAATGACATTTACCAAGCCACCTTCAGCGCCAGATAAATCCTCATGGGCTGGGATCATATCCATGCCAGGAACGCTGGTTTTTAGAAGGAAATCTGATACCTGTGTTGATTCGTCCATTAGTAGGTTATAGACGGATCCTTCGATATCTCTGGTTGAAACATTGAGCCCAATGGAAAGTGAGTGCTGTGGATCAAAATCAATTAATAGAACTCGTCTTCCAAGTTCTGCAAAAGCTGCTCCGAGATTAATTGTTGTTGTGGTTTTACCAACGCCACCTTTTTGATTAACAACTGAAATTATCTTGGCATTGCCATGTTCTGTTAATGGCGTTGGATAAGGAAAATCCTTAGCAGGCTTTCCTAATACTGATGATGATGTAACAATTTCAGAATCAGCTTTTGAAAATGTCGATTTAGCGTTCAAGCGAGATATCTCTGTAGCACTTTTTGCCATGGCCAGACTTTAACCACCGCTTATCGCGATATTGGCTGCGACACGCATAGACTTGCCAGACTATGAATGAAGTTTCTGCGCAACCCTCAAGTAATACTTTAGCCTCCCCTGCGCAAAGTATTAGTGAGGGGAGAGTTGCTGGCTTCTCGGTCCACTTAGAAAACTTCGATGGACCCTTTGATTTATTGCTTCAACTTATCTCAAGACATCGGATGGATATCACCGATGTCGCAATTGCCACAGTTACTGATGAATTTATTAGCTACATTCGCGAATTAGAGAAAACTGAAGCTGGCTGGAAATTAGATCATGCCAGCGAATTCGTAGTTGTTGCTGCTACTTTATTGGACCTTAAAGCAGCTCGATTATTGCCATCTGGCCAGATTGATGACGAAGAAGATCTCGCACTTCTTGAAGCTCGCGATCTGCTCTTTGCTCGCCTCTTGCAGTATCGCGCCTTTAAAGAGATTGCATCCATCCTCTCTGAGCGCATCGTTGAACAGGAGAAGACCTTCGCCCGCTCAGTCTCACTCGATCCAGTCTTTGCAGCTCTTCTGCCTGAGGTTTTAATTGGCGTCACTCCAGAGAGATTTGCTGCTATTGCTAACCGAGTTTTGACCCCCAAAACTGCGCCAACCCTCTCTGTAGAGCACCTCCACCTGCCGCTAGTTAGTGTGGCCGCTGAGGCCCTCGGGGTTGTATCAGCTTTGAGAAGGCATAAAACAATGAGTTTTAGGGCGTTGGTAAGTGATGCAGCAAATACCTTAGTTGTGGTTGCTAGATTTCTAGCTCTCCTTGAACTCTTTAAGGAGGGTTCAGTCAGATTTGAGCAGGTAGTTGCCTTAGGCGAACTACAGATCACCTGGGTTGGAAGCGTTGAAGGTGAGATTAGAGTCAGTGATGAGTTTGACCGCCCAGCTTTAATTGAATCAGGCGATGAGGGAGTAGAAGAAGGGGGCGTAAATGTCTAATCGCGAACTGGAACGTTCAATTGAGGCAATTTTGATGGTTGTCGAAGAACCCGTCTCAGAAGTAGTCCTGGCCCAGATAATCGAAGCGCCAACAGAGCAGATCCTTGAGTCGCTCAATGCTCTTGCAGCCTCTTATGAGGAGCAAGCGAGAGGTTTCACTCTCAAGCAGATCTCCGGTGGGTGGCGCTTTTATAGCCATCCTGACTTGGCGCCACTGGTTGAAAAATTCGTCTTGGATGGCCAGCAAGCAAAACTCACTCAGGCGGCTCTGGAAACTCTTGCTGTGATTGCATATCGCCAACCGATTTCAAGGGCTCGAGTCTCAGCAATCCGCGGCGTTAATGTGGAGGCTGTTATGAAGACTCTTGTAACTAGAGGGCTAGTGGAGGAGTGCGGAATTGAGCATGAGACTGGAGCTATTCTCTATCGAACAACCCATTACTTCCTAGAAAGAATTGGACTCAATCGCGTCGAAGATCTTCCGGCTTTAGCGCCCTTCTTACCTAATATCGATGGCCTTGATGAGGTAATTGCTTCTCTCACTGAGTGAGTAGGATGGGCCGCTATGGCCGAACTAGTAAGACTTCAAAAATTTATGGCCGATTGTGGCGTAGCTAGCCGTAGAGCCTGCGAAGAACTCATCGAGCAGGGCCGGGTTAAAGTTGATGGCAAAGTAATCCGCACTCAAGGACTGAAAATAGACCCGATAAAGACTAAAGTTGAAGTTGATAATGAAACGATTACAGCAGTAAAGACCAAAACTTATCTCGCGTTTCATAAACCCTTGGGTGTTTTGTCCACCATGTCAGACCCAGAAGATCGCCCCTGTCTAAGTGACTATTTTCTTGACTGGCAAGAGCGCCTATTTCATGTAGGGCGCCTAGATAAGGAGAGTGAAGGATTAATCATTGTTACCAATGACGGCCAATGGGCCCATGAAGCCACACATCCATCTTTTGAAGTGAAGAAGACTTATCTTGTTGCCACAGAGGAAACTCTGCCAAGGGCAGCATTCGATCTTCTCTCTAGGGGGGTTGAATTGGATGATGGTTTAGCTCGCCCTTTGGCAGTCAACCGTTTCGGTGGTTTTACCGAAATCGTCATCCATGAAGGAAGAAATCACGTGGTCAGAAGAATCTTTGATGAGATTGGATTTCCAGTTACTCGCTTGATCAGAACAGCCTTTGGTTCGATAAAGCTGGGGGAGCTACCAAGTGGCAAATGGCGAGCGTTAAATGAAGTTGAAATTACAAATCTATAAACAACTTAATTGTTTAGTAGTTTTATCTATTTATTAATATTCGTAAATACTGCTTTATCGATATAACGTTTTTTGTACGGGTATAAATCATTGATATGTCGACATTACTGACCTCATCACTGGTCTAGAAAGTCGATATATGGTTATTTGTGCTGAACCCTCTGCCTCCAGGAAATTGTCGATAATATCTAGCGAGATCGCTGAAACAGAGATAGCTATAAGTCGATAAAACACTATAACGGCTTCCCACGGGAGACAGGGTAAGACGGGTAAAATCTACAAGTGTTCGTGCGAGCAATACGAGGAGCTATTCAGATAGACCGTGATGATCCGGTCTTGATGCAAGAGGCTGTCGTGGAACTAGTTTCAAAAATTCTTGAGGCCAATAAACTCAATACTACCGATCTGATCTCTCTGCTTTTTACCTGCACTCCAGATCTGGTTAGCGATTTTCCGGCTGCTTCAGCTAGAGCAATGGGCCTTGAGAAAGTTCCTTTAATCTGCGCGGTCGAGATGGCTGTGCCAACAAGCCTTCCAAGAACTATTCGTTTGATGCTCCACTGCCACACAGAGCTGAGCCAAGATCAAATTTCACATATTTACCTTCGCGGTGCGGTTACCCTTCGCAAAGATATAGCTCAGTAATGAATGCGCAAGCTTCTCCTCAGATTCAGTCAGTAAAGATCGTAGGTGCTGGCTTAATTGGTACCTCAATTGCGCTAGCTCTAGCGCATCAAGGAGTCTTTGTATCCATAGATGACGCCGATCAGAAAGCCTTGGCTCTCGCCAAAGATCTCCTGGCGCCGTATGTAAAGGCAGAGGGTGAAGAGAGAAGAGAATTTGATCTAGCTATCATCGCAACTCCGCCAGCATCTGTTGTGAGTGTGCTAAAAGCCGAATTTGCTACAAACTCTAAATCAATATTTATAGATGTTAGTAGTGTTAAAACTAACCTTATACAAGAGATAGAAGCATTACCGGCGCTCTCAGAGCGATTTGTTGGAACTCATCCAATGGCGGGCCGCGAAGTTTCAGGAGCATCTTCGGCTCAAGCAGATCTTTTCAATGGCAGAGCGTGGATTATTACTCCAACAACCAAGACTTCTGCCCGCGCCATTGCAATGGCAAAAGAGCTAATTCAGGCTCTTGGGGCTAGTAGCTATGAAATGAGCGCCAGAGAACACGATCATTTAATGGCCAGAATCTCGCACCTTCCTCAAATCGCATCCACGCTAATAGCAAGTGAAATTCAAGATATAGGCGCAGGTCTTGAGCTCTCAGGGCAGGGCCTTAGAGATATGACCAGAATTGCTGGAAGTGATGGGGCGCTTTGGAGCGAGATACTTTTAGAGAATAAAGATGAAGTTCTAAGCACTCTCGATCAATTCATTGCCAAAGCGCTCGAACTTAAAGGCGCAATTTCTGAATCTAAACAAGAAGAGATTAAGACTCTCTTTCTAAAGGGAAATTCAGGACGAGCAAAAGTTTCTGGCAAACATGGCGCCAAACCAAGAAATTATCTCTATCTATTAGTTGTTATCAAAGATGAGCCAGGAGCTCTAAGTCAACTATTTACTGAATGCGCTCAAATCAAGGCCAATATTGAAGATTTATCGATTGAGCATTCACCCGGTCAAGAAAGTGGTTTAATCACACTAGCCTTCTCTCCTGAAGATGGCGAGCGAGTTGAGGCTCACCTAAAGAAGCAAGATTGGAAGGTTCATCGCAGATGACAGTAGTAGTTGCGATGGATGGTCCCAGTGGATCTGGGAAATCATCCACTGCAAAAGCTATAGCTAAGCGAGCTGGTTGGTTATATCTAGATACTGGCGCCCTTTATCGCGCAGCTACTTGGCTTGCAATTGAGAAAGCCATAGATAGCGCAGATGAATTATTAGTGGCCCTTAAGAGTTCTCCAATTCTCTTTAAAACTGACCCAAGTAATCCCATCACGCTTTGCGGGGGAGTAGATGTATCTGAGGCGATAAGAAGCGCAGAAGTCACTTCGGCTGTTTCAAGGGTTAGTAGTTGGCCGGAGCTAAGAAGAGAATTGGTAGCGCTGCAAAGAAACATTATTGAGAGCGCAAAGAACGGAATAGTTGTTGAAGGCAGAGACATTGGAACTGTTGTAGCACCTACTGCAAACTTAAAGATATGGCTCCAGGCAGATATTAACGCCAGGGCAATAAGGCGAGATTTAGAGGATAAATCAAGGGGTTTAGAGGCTAGCTCGCCAGATAGCGTTGCTGCATCTTTATCAAATAGGGATCAAGTTGATAGCACCCGCGCAGTATCTCCGCTAAGAAAGGCAGAGGATGCCATCATCGTTGATTCAACGAATCTAACTCTTGATGAAACTGTTGCCTATATCTGGAATATTCTAAAGAGTAGAAGTCTTATCGGTCTTCCAAGAGTTGTGATAGTTGGCCGGCCAAATGTTGGTAAATCAACTTTGGTTAATCGCATTATTGGCTCTCGCGAGGCGATTATTGAAGATACCCCGGGTGTGACAAGAGATCGAGTTAGTTATGAGGCAGAGTGGAACGGCAAAACCTTTATGGTTATCGATACCGGAGGATGGGAGCCAACCTCTGAAGGTATTGCTCTTAAAATCTCAGATGCGGCAGAGTCTGCCATCTCAGATGCTGATCTAGTTCTCTTTGTCGTTGATGCTCAGGTTGGCCAGCAATCAGATGATGACGCTCTGATATCAGTGCTTCGCAAATCAAAAAAACCTGTGATGTTGATTGCCAATAAAGTTGATTCTGAAAAAGATGAACTAGATGCACACTCGCTCTGGAATCTTGGCTTAGGTGAGCCTCACTTCATCTCTGCAGCACATGGCAGAGGAAGCGGGGATCTACTTGATTTAATAGTTTCACAGCTTCCAGAAGTTGGAGCAAGCCGGATTGATGATGGATATCGAAGGATTGCAATTGTTGGAAGACCTAATGTTGGTAAAAGCAGCCTTCTTAATTCCTTTGCTGGCTCTACTCGCTCGCTAGTTGATGATGCAGAAGGAACAACGAGGGATCCAGTTGATGAGCTAATTGATCTTGGCGATAAGACCTGGCGCTTTATCGATACTGCAGGAATTAGAAGAAGGGCTCATCAAGCCTCAGGCTCTGAGTATTACGCAGCCCTTCGAACTGAGAGAGCCATTGAAAATGCTGAGGTGGTCATCATGATTATCGATGCCTCAACCCCAATTACTGAGCAGGATTTAAGAATCATTACTATGGTTGAAGATTCTGGAAAAGCATTAGTCATTGGATTAAATAAGTGGGATCTAGTGGATGAAGATCGGCGAGTAGTTCTAGATAAAGAGACTGAACGAAACTTTGACCAGGTGGAGTGGGCTGAGCGGGTCAATATTTCAGCCAAAACTGGCTGGCATAAAGATAAATTACTGCCTGCTATTCAAAGATCTCTTGAAAGCTGGGAGGCTAGAGTTCCAACTGGAAGACTTAATTCCTTCTTAGGTCAACTAGTAGGCAGCACCCCGCCACCTCTAAGAGGCGGAAAGCAACCAAAGATTCTCTTTGCTACTCAGGCTGGAATTGCTCCGCCAACCTTCGTTATCTTTGCGACAGAGTTTCTGGAGGCCTCCTATCGTCGATTTATTGAAAGACGCCTACGTGAAGAATTTGGGTTTTCGGGCTCACCAATTAGAGTCTCTGTTCGCATAAGAGAGCGATAAGAAGGAGATTAAGTAGTATCTGTCTAAGTTTTTGCGGGACGTAGCGCAGCTTGGTAGCGCACATGGCTGGGGGTCATGTGGTCGGAGGTTCAAATCCTCTCGTCCCGACGTGTTTACCATTCCAAATCTATTAACCATGGCTCGCGCCTTGGGAATCCCGGTATTTCTCTATCTGGTTCTAGTGCGAGAAGAGATGGGCCTTGCGATTCTCACCCTAGTTATTGCTGGAGCCACTGATTATTTTGATGGAAAACTTGCAAGGGCATGGAATCAAGAGTCTCGACTAGGCGAGCTAATGGATCCAGCTGTTGATCGCCTCTACATAATTTCGGTTCTTATAGCGATGTTTGCAACCCAAGTGGTTCCGCTCTGGGTATTAGCTTTGATTGCCGGTAGAGATATTCTGCTGGGTCTTCTTCTAATAGTGATGAAATCAAAGGCCATACCGCCTTTTAAGGTTACCTATCTTGGAAAGGCAGCAACTTTTAATCTCCTCTATGCCCTTCCCTTACTCCTTCTTACAGATTCGACTTCTGGGTCAATCTCTGATGCTGCCTACATCTTTGGATGGGGCTTTGCAGGGTGGGGAATTGGGTTATACCTATTAACGGGTTTAAGTTACGCTCGCTTAGGTATTAAGAGCATAAAGAGGGGATAGTTGTGGCAAACGTTCCAGATCAGTTGAAATACACCAAAGAGCATGAGTGGGTTAGTGAAGTCTCTACTAATCGTTATCGGGTGGGAATTACTGATTATGCTCAGGTAGCACTTGGCGACATTGTCTATATTCAATTGCCAAAACTTGGCGATGAGATAGGCGCAGGCAAAGTCTGCGGCGAGGTGGAATCAACAAAGAGCGTCTCTGAAATCTATGCCCCATTAAGTGGCAAAGTTGTATTAATTAATGATTCATTAGATAGCGCCCCAGAGGTTTTGAATAAGGAGCCTTATGGTGCGGGATGGATCTTTGAAGTTGAGATTTCAACTCCCAGCGAGCTAGAAAACTTGCTCTCAGCAGGGGATTACGCTTCACTCACCGCTTGACTCACCCCTTCTCTCGCGCCTAGTGTCAGCCTCAAGATAACGGTGAGGCTCTCTTGAGCCTTAGCCTTTGGTGGAGAGTAAGGAGGCGCTGTGGAGCAAGAAGATAGCCAGCGCGACCTAACTAGAACTATCAATATGGGCTCACTAAGACCAGTTTCAGATCAGCTCTCGCTACTGCTTGATAAAACTAGCCAAGAAGAGCGAGATGTAATCAATGCACTTGGCGAGGGTTCTGCAATGTTAATTTCTCTAAGCGGTCCGGGCAAAGGAGCACGTTTTTTAATTAACTCAGATAGAACTGTGATTGGTAGAGCCGTTGAGAGCGATATTTTCTTAGATGATGTAACTGTATCTAGAAAACATGCTGAAGTTATTAGAAGTGGCAACAGCTATAGCTTTAAAGATAGTGGAAGTTTAAATGGAACCTATCTCGATGGAAAGATAAGTGAGCAAGGCCAGCTACAAGATGGTTCAGAGTTACATATTGGAAAATATCGTTTGCATTTCTTTATCGGGGGAAGGGTTAGAGGATGAGCGTTCCAGCCAGAGCGTATTTAAGTATTGGTGAGGTATTAGGAAAGTTGCGTTCAGATTTTCCAGATGTAACTATCTCAAAGATTCGCTTTCTAGAATCAGAAGGGCTCATTGAGCCGCAAAGAACTCCTTCGGGATATCGCAAGTTCACATCAGTTGATTTAGAGCGACTTCGCTATGTTCTTCTAGCTCAGCGAGATCAATATCTGCCGCTTAAGGTCATTAAAGATAACCTTGATGCTCTTGATAGAGGCCTTGAACCAGCATCTAGCGTAAACGGAGCTCCAATAGCTCGTCTATCAAGTGTAGATAGCGCCCTATCTTCCTCTGCCTTTATTGAGCAGAGCGAGATGAAGCTTTCAAGAATTGAACTCATTTCAAATTCAGGAATTAGTGAGGAGCAATTGGTAGAGCTTGAAGGATATGGTCTTATCGAGCTAAAAGGTCGTCATTACGATGGCGATGCGCTAACCGTTGCAAAAGTTGTTGCTGAAATCTCCGGCTTTGGTATTGAGGGAAGGCACCTAAGAGCCTTTAAAACCGCTGCTGATCGAGAGGTTGGATTAGTTGAGCAAGTAATCACCCCACTTCTTCGTCAGAAGAATCCTGATTCAAAAGCAAGAGCGCAAGAAGTATCTCGTGAGATTGCATCTCTATCTGTAAGACTTCACGCCGCTCTAGTTCGCTCTGGTTTGAATCGCGCAAGATGAATTTCCACGCCCTTGATGTAATTGGGGTGAGAGTTGAGATGCCCTCGAATCAACCAATTGTTCTTCTTAAAGAAATTGGCGGAGTTAGATATCTACCAATTTGGATTGGAGCAGTGGAGGCAACTGCTATAGCTTTTGCGCAGCAAGGAGTAACACCGCCAAGACCGCTTACCCATGACCTTATGAAAGATCTTCTAGCCTCGCTTCAAGTCTCGATTGATTCAATACATCTAACAGAGTTGAAAGATGGAATCTTCTACTCACTTATCAATCTTCAAGGGGGCGTGATTGTCTCTTCTCGTCCTAGCGATGCGATAGCAATTGCCTTAAGAACAGGCGCTCCAATTCTTGCAAGCGAGGCTCTTCTCAGCGATGCGGGTATTGAGATTCCTGATCAATCAGATGATGAAGTTGAAAAGTTTAAAGAGTTTCTAGATCAGATTAATCCAGAGGATTTCCTGGGATAGGAGTTGAGATGTTGGCAAGGCGCCTGGCTTTAACTCTTCGCGTAGGCGCGATAGTTTTTGCCCTCTCAGCTTTAGCTCTTGTTGCCGCCCCGCAATCATTTCTCGAGTTTCTTAAAATAGAGAAAGGCCCAGTTGGCTATAGCGAGGAATTAGTCTGGGCGATGAGAATGATGGGCGTCTGCCTTCTCATAGCTTCAGTGATGATGCCTCTAGTTGCTGCCTTTGCGCCCGAGCGAGCTATGCGACAAGTTGGGGTTTTGATGGTTGGCATATGTAGCCTTTTAACTCTGCTTACTTTTCTTACTCCCGCCCCATGGGGGATAGGCAAGGTTGCTTACGCTCTTGTGGGAGCCCTCTTTACTCTGGCCTATATCTATGGGTTGAGAGGAAGAAGGCGAAACCATTAACCTCAACTTTAGGTTTGGAGAGTGTCGGTCATTGATTCCAAGCATCGCTAGCCTTACCGTTACTTCCTTACCCGCAGAACTTCCCTGATTGAATTGCGAGGCGCATAAATGGAAAAGGATCAAGTGAGTTCTCAAGAACTTGGTTATCGTGGCGCCTCTGCCTGCTCTGCTGCCGGAATCTCCTATAGACAGCTTGATTACTGGGCAAGAACTGGTTTGGTTGAACCAACCGTTAGAGGAGCAAGCGGTTCTGGAAGTTCAAGGCTCTATGGTTTTAAAGATATCTTGGTGTTAAAAATCGTTAAGCGCCTTCTAGATACTGGTGTATCGCTACAAAACATCAGAAGTGCTGTTACCCATCTTCGCGAGCGCGGAGTGGAGGACCTAGCCAGAATCACGCTAATGAGCGATGGCGCCTCAATCTATGAGTGCACTAGCTCCGAGGAGATCTTTGACCTGCTTCAAGGAGGCCAAGGGGTATTTGGTATCGCCATTGGCAAAGTTTGGAATGAGGTTGAAGGCTCGCTTTCTCACCTTCAAGCAGAGAATGTCAGCGATGGAGCGATTACCCCAAGTGCTTCAGATGAACTTGCTGCAAGACGGAAACTTAGAGGGGCGTAAATAAAGCACTGCCTCTATTCTTGTCGCCATGGCGCGAGTGGAGTTCTCAGATCGGCATATAGGTCCATCAGGTGATGAGATCTCAACAATGCTCCTTGAACTTGGCTATAGCGATTTAGAATCTTTTACGCAGGCTGTTCTTCCTGATTCAATCAAATTAACATCTAAGTTTGGCCCGCTACTTCCAAAGCCGATATCAGAGGTTGAAGTAATTGCGGAGTTAAGAAAGTTAGCTTCAGAAAATCGCAAGATGGAATCTTTAATTGGGCTCGGTTATTACGCAAGTATTACTCCTCCAGTAGTGCTTCGAAATGTTTTGGAAAATCCTGCTTGGTATACCGCATACACGCCTTATCAACCTGAGATAAGCCAGGGAAGACTTGAGGCTCTCTTTACATTCCAAACTATGGTTAGTGATCTAACGGGCCTGCCAATCTGTAACGCTTCAATGCTTGATGAACCGACAGCTGCAGCAGAGGCAATGACACTTGCACGGCGGAGCACCAAGCTTGGTGATGAAGCACGATTCATAATCGATTCAAGGGTTCATCCGCAGACTCAAGCTGTAGTGATAACAAGAGCTAAGCCGCTAAAGATTAATTGCGAGGTTCTTGATTTAAGTAGCGGTGTTGATTTAAGTGATTGCTTTGGAGTCCTTATTCAATACCCAGATACTTTCGGGTCTCTAAATGATTTCTCTGATGCAATTGCAAAAGCACATAACGGCGGGGCGTTAGTGATTATGGCAAGTGATCTTCTTGCACTTACCTTGATTAAATCTCCGGGGGAGTGGGGAGCAGATATCGCAGTTGGCTCCGCCCAGAGATTTGGCGTTCCTATGGGATTTGGTGGACCGCATGCAGGTTTTCTTGCAGTAAGAGAGGGTCTTGAGAGATCACTTCCAGGAAGGCTTGTTGGTCAGAGTATCGATAGCCATGGAAATCCAGCGCTTCGACTTGCTCTTCAGACCAGAGAACAACATATTAGGCGCGATAAGGCAACTAGCAATATCTGCACTGCTCAAGTTCTTCTAGCTGTCATCTCTGCCTTTTATGGAGCATGGCACGGACCAGAGGGTTTAAAAGAGATTGCAGTTAGAACACATCAACTTGCAAGAAAACTTGCCGGCTCTCTTAAGGAGAGCGGCTTTGAACTATATAGCCCGAACTTCTTTGACACAGTCTCATTTCTTGCAAGTAATAGTGATGCGCTTATTGATGCTGCGCTTAAAGCTGGAATTAATGTTAGAAAGATTAGTGGGGGAGTAAGTGTTGCTTTTGATGAAGTAAGCTCTAGTGCAACTGTTGAGAAATTAATTCGTGCCTGGGGTTTAAAGCAGAGCAGCTCGGAGCCATATGGCGCGATTGCATCACTTCGTGCAACTTATTATATGCAACATCCAGTTTTTAATTCCTATCACTCAGAGACAGCGATGCTTCGCTATATCAGAACTCTCTCAGATCGAGATTTAGCACTTGATAGAACGATGATCCCTCTTGGTTCTTGCACAATGAAATTAAATGCTACAACCGAGATGGAGGCTATTACCTGGCCTGAATTCGCTGATCTTCATCCCTTTGCGCCAAGTAACCAATCTGCAGGGACTAGAAAGATAATCTCTGAGCTCTCTAAGTGGCTCATTGATATAACTGGATATGATGCGGTCTCTCTTCAACCAAATGCCGGCTCTCAAGGAGAGTTTGCAGGTCTTCTTGCTATAAGAAATTATCTAGATTCACTGGGTCAGAATCAGCGTGATATCTGTTTGATTCCATCAAGTGCCCATGGAACAAATGCGGCTAGCGCCGTTATGGCAGGTATGAGAGTTGTTGTAATAGCCTGTGATGAGGCTGGAAATGTTTCACTCGATGATCTAAAGGCCAAGATTGCCGAATATGGCGAACAATTAGCAGCTTTAATGGTTACTTATCCATCTACCCATGGAGTCTTTGAATCAGAAATTAGCCAGATTTGCGCTCTTATCCATGATGCAGGTGGTCAGGTTTATGTTGATGGGGCTAATTTGAATGCTCTAGTTGGACTTGCTCAACCAGGAAAATTTGGAGCTGATGTTTCACATCTAAATCTTCATAAAACATTCTGTATTCCACATGGCGGGGGAGGACCGGGCGTTGGTCCGGTAATTGCTAAGAAACATCTTGGACCATTTTTGCCAAATCATCCACTTGATTCATCAGCAGGACCGCTAACTGGGCCAGGGCCTATCAGTGGTGCTCCTTTTGGATCAGCTCTAATTCTTCCTATTTCATGGGCCTATATAAGGATGATGGGGGCAGAGGGCTTAACAAAAGCAACCCAGGTGGCCATTCTTTCTGCCAATTACATTGCAAAGAAACTAGCTCCTGATTACCCAACTTTATACACTGGCAAAAATGACTTAATTGCTCATGAATGCATTATTGATATACGAGAAATCACCAAGCGAAGCGGTGTAAGCGTTGATGATATTGCTAAGCGTTTAATGGATTATGGGTTCCACGCTCCGACTATGAGCTTTCCAGTTCCTGGCACGTTAATGATTGAACCGACAGAATCCGAAGATATAACCGAGATAGATCGCTTTATTGCGGCTCTAAGGTCTATTGCTAAAGAAATTAGGGCCATTGAATCGGGGGAGATTTCAATAGAGCAATCGCCTCTAAGAAATGCTCCTCATACCGTTGAAACTTTGTTAAGCGATAACTGGAGTAAGCCTTACAGCCGCCAGGATGCCGCACTACCTATGGGCAGTGAGATTGGAATGGAGAGGCGAGGAAAGTATTGGCCAACGGTTGGAAGGGTTGATGGAGCCCACGGGGATAGGAATTTAGTCTGTGCTTGCGAGCCGATTGAGAGCCTTGCGATAAACTAGTTTTACTTTACATAATGTAGATTATCGGTTAAATACCGAGCGTGCACGCCTCTGCCCAAATACGCTCAAAAGCCATAAAACACCCAAAATACCCGTCCAAAGAAGGCTTCCCCTTATTGTTGTTGCTCGATCTTTAAATGTTTCGATTTCCATTTCCAAAGCGATTGGATTGAACTGTTCGGCGATATCCAAAACTTCTCCATTTTGATCAATATGAGCGGTGTATCCAGTGGTGCTAACAACTGCAAATTGCCGTGATAGTTCTGCAGCTCTTGCTCTAGTTATTTGAAGTTGCTGAGCTGCTTGATAACTATCGCCAAAGGTGGCGTTATTGGTCTGAGCAACAAGAAATTCGGCCCCAACTGCACCCGCTTGGATGTGATCATCATCTAGTACTTCAAAGCAGATAAAGGATTGAAACTCTATGCCATCTATTTTGTGTTTTACCCAATTATCTCCTGGAATGAAATCACGAACTTGCTTTGCTAGGGGTGTAATCGCCTCAGAGATTGACCTGAGTGGAATATATTCTCCAAAAGGAGCTAAATCTTGCTTAATGTATCGCGAAAGCAATTCTCCATCTGCGCCAAATAAAAGGCTCGAGTTAAGAGGCCCAGAGCTTCTTTGTTCTACAGCGCCAATTAGCAGGGGCTTTTGTATCTCACTTAGCAACTTATCTATCCCCTGACGGGCTTTCAAATTGGTTATCGGGTCGACATCTGAGGCGTTCTCAGGCCAGATGATCAGATCGGCGCTGCTCTGTTTTGGCGTTGCATCTATATGATTATTAAGAACTGCAAGCGCTCTTTGATTAAATTCCAAACCTAATTCTGGCACCGATCCTTGCACAGCAATAACTTTTATTTTGTTTTCTGATGAGGTATTGACATTAAAATTAAAAAAACTCAAAATAATAAGAGGAATGAAGGCGAGAGAGGATATCGGTTTAACAACAATAATCGCCGCAAGTGATATCGCAAAGAAGCTGATTCCTACTACTCCAATTAAAGGATAGAGAAATTGCAGGGAATCAACTTGGGTAAATCCGATACGACCCCATCCAAACCCTCCAAATGGCGCTTTCATTCTTAATAACTCGATTAAGGTAAAACAAGAGGCGAAAGCAATTGCGCCATAAGCATTTTTTCGAATCGGCGCTAGAGCAATAAGGGCAAAAATCAGGCTCTCCCCCAGGGCCAACATCAACCAGGGTAGAGCTCCAACATAGATAGAGCTCCAATGCAGAAGTGGCGCAAAGAAGGCTCCCCCAGCTAGAAGCGCGATTCGAAATCTTGTGCCTAGCTTTTCTTCAGCCAGTAGAAG
>CANNDP010000009.1 GCA_947503395.1 Actinomycetota bacterium | reverse complement strand
TCTGCTCCACAAGTTGCAACCCCAACTGCTGCAAGAGTTGAACCACTTAGAGGAGTTTCGGCTCGAGTTGTTACAAGTATGGAAGCTTCACTCACAGTTCCAACAGCAACAAGTGTTAGAGCAATTCCTGCCAAATTAATGATTGATAATCGCACCGTAATTAATAATCATTTAAAGCGAGCCAGAGGTGGAAAGGTTTCATTCACCCACCTAATTGGCTATGCCATGATCAAGGCGCTTCGCGAAAATCCAGAGATGAATACCTTCTTTACTGAGCTCGATGGAAAACCAGCTATTGGATATCCCGATCACATCAATCTTGGGATTGCTATTGATTTAACTAAAGAAGATGGATCTCGCCAATTACTTGTGCCATCCATTAAGGGATGTGAAGGCCTTGATTTTGGAAATTTCTGGGCCTCTTATGAAGCGTTAGTAAAGAAAGCTCGCTCTGGAGCTCTCAGTGTCGAAGATTTCAGTGGCACAACTGTCTCGCTAACCAATCCTGGAACTCTGGGAACAGTTCACTCTGTGCCTAGGCTAGTAACTGGCCAGGGCTTGATTCTTGGCGTTGGAGCGATGGATTATCCAGCCGAGTTTCAAGGCGCAAGTGAGGAAACAATTGCAAACCTTGCAATCTCTAAAGTAATTACTCTGACCTCCACCTATGACCATCGCATTATTCAAGGAGCGCAATCAGGCGACTTCCTAAAGAAAATCCATGAGATTTTATTAGGAGCAGATAATTTCTATGAAGAGATATTTGCTGCCCTTCGAATCCCATACGTTCCAATTACTTGGCATAACGACATTCCAGAGGGCAAAGAGCAGCTAAATAAAGCAGCCCGTCTGCAGCAGTTAATTCAGGCCTACCGCACAAGCGGCCACTTAATGGCTGATACAGATCCACTGGAATACAAACAACGCAGCCATCCAGATCTTGATGTAATTACCCATGGCCTAACGCTCTGGGATCTTGATAGAGAAATTGCAACTGGCGGTTTTAGCGGTCGCCCTTATGCAAAAATGCGAAATATCCTAGGAATCTTGCGCGACTCTTACTGCAGATCAATTGGCATTGAGTATATGTATATCGACTCGCCAGAGGAGCGCAAGTGGATTCAGAGCCAAGTTGAAGTTGGCTCTCCATTCTTCCCAAGGGAGGAGCAGCTAAGAATACTTCGCAAGTTAAATTCTGCAGAAGCTTTTGAAACATTTCTTCACACAAAGTTTGTGGGACAAAAGCGCTTCTCACTGGAGGGCGGCGAATCAGTTATTCCAATTCTTGATGCAATTGCGAGATTTGCCGCAAAAGCAAAATTAGATGAGGTCTGCATTGGAATGCCGCACCGCGGAAGGTTAAATGTCTTAGCTAATGTCGCTGGAAAGAATTATGGACAGATCTTCCAAGAATTTGAAGGCCACTATCAAGAAAATGAGGTTCAGGGCTCAGGAGATGTGAAGTATCACCTTGGAACATATGGGGACTTCATAACTGAATCTGGCGATCAAACCAAGATATATCTTGCAGCAAATCCATCACATCTTGAGGCAGTAAACCCTGTTCTTGAAGGAATTGTTAGGGCCAAGCAAGATAAGAAGAATGTAAGAGATATCTATAGCGTTCTTCCAGTATTAATTCATGGCGATGCTGCATTTGCCGGCCAGGGCGTGGTTTCAGAGACGCTAAATATGTCGCAACTTCGCGGTTATCGCACCGGAGGAACTATCCATGTAGTCATTAATAATCAGGTGGGCTTTACTACCTCACCAGATTCTGCTCGCACCTCTCGCTATTGCACCGATATTGCCAAGATGATTCAAGCTCCGGTATTTCATGTCAATGGCGATGATCCTGAGGCATGTGTAAGAGTTGCAAGAGTTGCCTTTGAATATCGCCAGAGCTTTAACAAAGATGTCATCATAGACATGGTCTGCTATAGACGGCGCGGACATAATGAGGGCGATGAACCAAGCTTTACACAACCAAGAATGTATAAATTAATTGATGCCAAGCGCTCAACTCGTGTTCTCTATGCCGAAGCGCTAGTTGGACGTGGCGATATCACCCAAGAAGAGTCTGATGAAATTGCAAAGGAATTCCAGGGTCAACTAGAAGCAATCTTTAATATGGTTCATGACAAGCTTCCAGAAAAACCTGCATTCAATAAACTAGAAGAGTTAGATCCGCTTAAGGCAAATACTGCAATTAGTGAAGAAGTGGTGAGAAACATTGCTGCTACTCAAGTAGCAACACCGCAAGGATTTAAAGTGCATCCAAAACTTGCTCCACAGCTACAACGACGCGTCACAATGCTTGATGATGGAACCATAGATTGGTCAGGCGGTGAGATGCTTGCACTTGGCTCTCTACTTCTCGAGGGTCACACCGTAAGACTTGCAGGTCAAGATGTTGGTCGTGGAACTTTCTCTAATCGCCATGCAGTAATTCGTGATTATGAAAACGGATCAGAGTGGATTCCGCTGCGCGAGCTAATTAGTGGAAGTACTCATCTCTTTGTCATTGATTCACTGCTCTCAGAGTATGCCGCACTTGGATTTGAGTATGGATACTCACTAGAGCGTGAAGATGCTCTCGTTCTATGGGAAGCTCAATTTGGTGATTTTGCCAATGGTGCACAAACAATTATTGATGAATTTATCTCCTCATCACTACAAAAGTGGGGCGAGAGATCATCGCTGGTAATGCTGCTGCCTCATGGCTATGAAGGACAAGGCCCTGATCACTCATCGGGACGAATTGAACGTTTCTTAACCCTGGCAGCTGAAAATAACATGACCATTGCCCAGCCAAGTTCTGCTGCTTCTTATTTCCATCTATTGCGCTGGCATGTGAAAAACCCTGCCAGAAGACCGTTAATTGTCTTTGAACCTAAGTCCATGCTTCGACTAAAGGCTGCCGCTGCCCAGCTCACAGATTTCACCTCTGGAACATTTACTCCAGTTCTAAGTGATCCCGCAATCAATAGCGCTTCAAAGATAGTTCTTTGTAGCGGAAAAATTTATTGGGAGTTATTAGCAGAGAGAGCAAAACGCTCAGATAACTCGACAGCGATAGTAAGGCTAGAGCAGCTCTATCCACTTGCTATCGATCAAATATTGGCAGAGCTTTCAAAGGCGCCTAATGCGAAGTTAGTCTGGGTTCAGGATGAGCCAGCAAATCAAGGTCCATGGCCATTTATTTCAAGTAATCTTCAAGAGGCACTTGGGGCAAGAAAGCTAAATAGAGTTTCTAGAAAATCTGCTGCAAGCCCTGCTACTGGAAGTATCTATATGCATGAGCAGGAACAGAAAGCGCTTCTTGCAGAGGTGTTTGCAAGCTAGTTTTGCTACTACCTGCTGCCAGAGTTTAGTGAGAGCGCTGCAGTTCTAGCTAGAAAAGTTACTCTCTCAACAAGTGCGCGGCGCATTACTGATGCCGCAATCAACCGAGATCCATCATGAATCTCGCAGGCAAAGGTAAGAATTCCCTCTTCATAGCTAACACATGTTGCAGAGCCTTGAATCTCACTGCCAATACCTAGAGCATCATGTATTTCAAGCTCCATATCAGTAAGCGTTGTAGTCTCACCATTTTCTAAAAACTCAGCAATAGCTGAATTGCAAGCACTTTCCATCAAGGTGATTAGAAAACTTGATGAAAGTATTGGCATATCTCCACTGCCATGAGCAAGTGCGGTATCTCCAGGCCTGACCACCATCTGGGATATACCAACAGCTCCAAGAATTAACTCTGCTTGCATAGAAATTAACCTAGCAGGACGGGGTTAACTAAAAGGGAAAGTCGCGCCTGATTTCGTGAGAAGTTTCAATCTCGATTGAAGTTTGGCCATCAATTGTGATTTCAGTTCGGCGATACTGGGTAATAATCTCGCTCTGAGAGGAGGTAAGCATCTCTTGGTTTGCAAGCTGGGCAAGACGGAGAGCAATCTGTTCTTGGAGGCTGGAAGGGGCGCTCTCACAACATGATCTAGATAAAAGAGATTGAATCAGATTAAGAGCAGCTCTCTGGCTCTCCATCTCACCGCGACATCCCTGGCAATCTTGCAAGTGAAAAGCAATTTCATTAAAAGTTGCAGAGTCATCTATTTCGTTATCTATGAATAGAACTAAATTCTCACAACACTTAGCACACGGGATGCTCATTTCTTGCCTCCCTTGGTATATCCAAGTTCACGCGCGTAATCAGTTAACTTCTCACGTAGTTGCTTGCGCCCTCTGTGAAGTCTTGACATAACAGTTCCGGTTGGCACGCCAACAATCTCGGCAATTTCTTTATAAGAAAATCCCTCTACATCTGCTAAGTACACAGCAATACGAAACTCTTCAGGAATTTCAGCTAGCGCACGTTTGATATCACTATCAGGCAGGTTTTCTAAAGCAACATCTTCTGCAGACTTACCCTGATCGCTGGTATGAGATGAAGCATCAGCTATCTGCCAGTCCTCTAACTCTTGATCTGATAGTTGAGGTCTTCTCTGGTCTTTTCGATAAGTATTGATAAAAGTTGTAGTTAATATTCGATAAAGCCAAGCTTTTAAATTAGTCCCTGGCTCAAATTGATGGAAAGAAACATAGGCTTTGGCATAAGTATCTTGAACTAAATCTTGGGCATCTGCTGGATTCTTGGTATATCGAAGTGCTGCCGAATAGAGCTGATTCATATATTGCAGCGCATCAGCTTCGAATCTCTTTCGTCTCTGCTCAGCACTTTCCTTCTCGCGATCAACGCGAACTAACCCTCCAGCATCCCTGGAGCCTTGATTTGAAATTTCGGTTGGCATTAAATCTAAGGTTATCGCCATAGCAGCCTAACCCGCATATCCAGAGCTTTATTCCCTGCCTAAAAGAGGGTCTCCGGCTCTCCTAATTCAATTGGCTCAATAAGCCCCGGCCCGCTACCAGTAATCGAATTGACCGCACTTGATACTGGATGAAAGCGAAGATTTGCATCAGGATTTGGAACATCCATAAGAGATCTAATCCTTTCAACATCATTAATCTTGGGATTCATCCAATCTTGCCATCTCTGCCTTGGGAGAAATACTGGCATCCGGCTATGTACTTGAGCCAATTGGCCAACTGCCTGCCTAGTAATAATTGCAACAGATTGGATCACTCTTCCTGAAGGAGATGTCCAACTTTGAAAGATTCCACTAAAGGCAAGTAGTTTTTCATCATCTCTTGAAATATATATCGGTTGCTTAGTCTTATATTTTCCAAGCTCACTTGCCCACTCATAGTAACCAGTTGCAGGAATTAAGCAGCGATTACTTATGAAAGCGCTTTTGAAAGTTGGCTTCTCATGAACACTTTCAGATCTTGCATTGATAGCACTTGATTGAGATTTTGCTGCCTCATCATCGCTCTTAGACCAATGCGCAATCATCCCCCAGGAGGCAATTTCAATTGCTTGATTTTTAATGATGTAGACATCATTGGTTGGCTTAATATTCCAATCGGCGGGAAGGCTGATGCCTGGAGCGCTATTGGTGGAAAACTCTTCAGCAATATCGCTGATCATCGCCGATAGGGCATATCTTCCGCACATACTCCTAATCTAATACTTAAGGCGATGAACTAGACTTTCAAGTATGTGGAGCGCACCCTTTAGGGCATCAAAGCCAATCTCGGGCGCCATAAATATTCCAGGGTCAAAATCAGTTACAAATCGAGCTCTGGTTTTAAGCGCACTTGCCTCATCGCCATCTACTTTGAGAAAGGGTTTGCGTTCAAGAGATACAGATCTAATGATCAAAGCGCTATCTAGCCTTGGTGTAAAGATTGAGATTGAGGAAGATCTTTGGAAAATAACTCCAGCGCCCTTGCTGGGCCCTGCAGGAATTGATGTTGGAAATGCCGGAACTGTAATGAGATTTCTTCCACCTCTTGCAGCACTTGCTAAGGGATTGATCTCCTTTGATGGAGATCCGCGTTCCCACCAGCGCCCACTAGGCCCAGTCATCAAGGCGCTCGAAAGCCTTGGAGTAAGTATTGAACATCAGGGGAGATATAGCTTGCCTTTGGTTATAAATGGCGCCGGCTATATAAATGGTGGAGAAGTTGAAATTGATGCCAGCGCTTCAAGTCAATTTCTCTCCTCGCTCTTATTGGTTGCACCTTTAATGAAGCAGGGACTTAAGATTAAAAATGTTGGCAAAAACCTTCCCTCAAAGCCTCACATCGAGATGACTATCGCAATGCTGGCCCAATATGGAGCAGTTGTTGATACCTCAATTGCGAATCAATGGAGCGTTAAGCCAAGTATTTTATCTGGCGTTGATTTAGTAATTGAGCCAGATCTCTCTAATGCTGCTGTCTTTATGGCAGCGCCTTTAGTATGTGGCGGCGAAGTGATTATCAAAGATTGGCCGAGAAAAACTACCCAACCAGGAGATCAGTTAAGGCAGATATTTTCAGAAATGGGCGGAGCAATCGACTTTGTAGAGCAAGGTTTAAGAGTTAGATCAAGTGGCCAGATAAGAGGAATTGATATTGATCTTGGTGATGTTGGCGAGCTAACTCCAGTAATTGCAGCCCTAGCGTGCTTTGCAAACTCCCCCTCGCATCTACGCGGTATTGGCCACTTAAGACTTCATGAAACGGATCGATTAAGCGCTTTAAAAAGTGAGCTAACTGCTCTTGGAGCTGAAGTCATTGAGGAGGAGAGCGCACTTAGAATTCATCCAAAGCCTATGAAATCTGGAGTTTTTCACACCTATGAAGATCATCGCCTTGCAACAGCAGGCGCGCTCATTGGCCTTGCCGTTGATGGAGTCGAAGTTGAAAATATTGAAACAACCAAAAAGACAATCACTGATTTTCCAGCGCTTTGGAGTCAACTACTAAATGGTTAGACGCCGTCCTGATGAAAGCGATATTCGCATTCGCCCGGCTAAATCAACGCGCCGGCGAAGTAAAGATAGACCATCTCATAGTGACTCAATTGCTGCACAAGTAATCACAGTTGATCGCGGCAGAACTTTATGTCGCATTGCTAGTGGGCAATTAGTTAGCGCAATGAAAGCTAGAGAGCTGGGAAAGAACGCTGTAGTGGTTGGAGATTTAGTTAATATCGTAGGAGATGTCAGTGGAGATGCTGGATCTCTAGCTCGAATTGTTGCAGTTCAACCCAGACGAAATAGCCTAAGTAGAACTATTGATGATGCTGGGGCCTTTGAAAAGACAATTGCAGCAAATCTTGATCAGATGATTATCGTTGCTGCATCTGCTGATCCTGCTCCTAGACAGGGATTTATTGATCGCTGTCTAGCTGTGGCATTTGATCAAGGTATTAAGCCAATAATTGTGATGAGTAAGGCAGATTTAGCAGATCCTGATGAGTTCTTAAGAGCTTACAAAGATTTGGAAGTTGATTACTTCAAATTAAAACGTGGTGATGATTTAACGCAGCTGCATAAAGCCTTAGAGGCAAAGATTTCAGTCTTGATTGGCCACTCCGGGGTTGGTAAATCAACACTTGTAAATGCACTCCTTGGAATCGAAAAGCGCGACACTGGAGATGTTAATTCAACAACTGGTAGGGGTCGTCATACCTCATCAAGTGCTATCTCTTTTGAATTACCAAATGGGGGCTGGATTATTGATACCCCCGGAGTTAGATCCTTTGGCCTAGAACATATTGATAAATCAAGAGTTATCGCCTCATTTACTGAATTTGAATCGGTTATCTCAAGCTGTCCTAAGAACTGCTCTCATGATGAAGCAACTTGCGCTCTAAATAACTTTGTAAAGAACAGTCCTCAAGCATCCTCCCGCCTAGCCAGCTTGCAAAGGCTGCTTGATTCAAGCAACCAAGAGATAATCTAGGGACTATGACTTACCCAGGAGATCTCCTAGGAGATATTGAGTTACTTAAATATCTTGCTGATTTAAGTGATGAGATCTCATCAGCTAGATTTTTAGCTCAAGACCTAAAAATTGAAAGTAAGCCAGATCTCTCACCGGTTACCGATGCTGATCGGGCAGTTGAAGAGAAAATTAGAGAGGTTCTCAAAGCTCAGCGACCAAATGACAAAATTGTTGGAGAAGAGTTTGGCAGCGCAGAAGATATCCAGGTGATGGATCGATATTGGGTAATAGACCCAATTGATGGCACAAAGAACTTTTTAAGGGGCCTTCCAATCTGGGCCACGCTCATTGGTTTAGTGCATAGGAATGAAAATGGCCAAGATCGGGTTATAGCTGGCATGGTCTCCTCCCCTGCTCTATTTCGCAGGTGGTATGCCGCAGAGGGTTTTGGAGCATTTACTGAAGTTAATTCAGGTGCTGCGATTCAAATCAAAGCTTCAAATGTAAAAGAGATTTCTGATGCATCCATTTCATTTTCAGATTTAGTTGGCTGGGGTCCAAGAAAGAATTCATATTTAGCGTTCATGGATAAGGCCTGGAGAGCTAGAGGAATTGGTGATTTCTGGTCACATATGTTGGTGGCCGAGGGAGCGGTAGATATTGCAGCCGAGCCAAGTCTTGCGCTCTGGGATATGGCAGCGGTTGCGATAATTGTCACTGAATCTGGGGGAAGATTTAGTGATTTAGAAAATGTTGCTGGACCCTTTGGCAAAAGCGGAGTTTCAACCAATGGTCATCTTCACCAAGCATTTATTAGCGCGGTGAATGCATGAGCAATGCCGAAGTAGTAGATCTAGAGCAGATTGATTTAAGTATTACTGGCATGACCTGCTCTTCATGTGTTGGAAGAGTTGAAAAGTCGCTAAACGAAGTACCAGGCGCTAAAGCTTCAGTAAATCTTGCAACCGATAGCGCTCATATCCTCATTCCTCGAGGGGCAAATCCCAAAGATCTAATAGCTGCAGTTGTTAAGGCAGGCTATAGCGCCAAGCTTCGCGGCGATGGATATGAAAGTTTCTCTCATTCAAGGGCTATGGGATTTCGATTAGTTGCTGCAATCTTGCTGACTATCCCCGTGATAACTCTCTCGATGTGGCATCAGCTCCATAGGCAGGTCGATAAATTCATTCTCACCCAATTAGATACTTTCAATATTCCAGCACCTCTTTACTCACCTACCGGCTGGTTAGTTATTGCCCTTAGCGCCCCAGTTGTTCTCTTAATTGGTTGGCCAATTCATCGCGCTGCAATTAAGAACATTA
This sequence comes from Actinomycetota bacterium, assembly GCA_947503395.1. Taxonomy (GTDB): domain Bacteria; phylum Actinomycetota; class Actinomycetes; order Nanopelagicales; family Nanopelagicaceae; genus MAG-120802. The sequence continues at coordinate 12,561 of CANNDP010000009.1, read as the reverse complement.
CTCATCCCAGTATGGATAATTTAATTTCACTTGGATCAATTACTGCTCTTAGCTGGTCTATCTATGCCAACGCCACTGGAAATGGTGAGATTTACTCAGAAGTTGGCGCATCGGTTGTGACTTTCATTGTTCTCGGTAGATATCTGGAATCAAGAGCTAAGAGAAAAGCTGGATCCTCCCTCGCTCACCTTCTCTCCCTTACTCCAAAACAGGTGGTAATAATCAGAGGCGGAGAGGAGATAACTGCGCCTATTGCTAATTTAGTGATAGGAGATCACTGTTTAGTTAAAGCAGGTCAAGCTATTCCAACAGATGGAATAGTGATTGAAGGAATAAGTGCCATTAATAATTCACTTCTAACAGGCGAGTCCCTGCCAATTGATGTTCAAGCTGGAGCAAGTGTTATTGCTGGCGCTATCAATCTAAATTCTCCAATAGTTATTGAGGCAAAAAGAGTTGGAAGTGATACTGAACTAGCACGAATCACCAAGATGGTATTAACGGCCCAAGGCGAGAAAGCCCCGATTCAAAGACTTGCAGATCGCATTAGCAATGTCTTTGTTCCAATTGTTATTGCACTTGCTATTGCAACTTTTGCCACTTGGTATGGCCTTGGAAATTCTCTAACTGATTCCATGACCGCAGCTGTTGCACTACTTATAATTGCTTGTCCCTGTGCATTAGGCCTTGCTACCCCAGTTGCACTCCTTGTGGCATCGGGCAAAGGTGCTACCAATGGAATTATCCTGCGAAAGAGTTCATCTCTAGAAATTGCCACAAAGATTGATACCGCTATTTTTGATAAGACTGGCACCCTCACAACCGGAGTTATGAAGGTTCAAAACATCACCATCGCTGATCTTGGAAGTGGAGGGCCAAAGATCTCAACATCAGACCTACTAATTGCAGTCCACAGCCTGGAGCATGAAAGTAGCCACCCAATTGCAGTTGCCATAAGCAAGAACCTTAGAGAGCAAGGAATCGCAAGAAAGAAGTTCACAGAATATGTCGAGAGCGCTGGTATGGGAATTGCTGCTCGAATGCAATTCGGTGATCAGCAGATGCCAGTGCTGATTGGAACGCCTTCCTCTATAAGGCGAGCAACAGTCTCGCTCCATCCACAATTAGAAGAAGCCATCTCATCTGGGCAATTGCGAGGAAGTTCAGTGGCGCTTGTTGCAGTAGATGGCGTTGCTATGGCTCTCTTTGAGGTCGGCGATAGCCTAAGAGTTGATGCAAAGCAGACTATCGCAGCTCTGAAAGAGAGAGGTATTGAAAGCTGGCTCATTAGCGGCGACAACCAGGAAGCAGCTAGCCAGATTGCAGAGCAAGTAGGTATTCCAAATAGCAATGTGATTGCTCAGGCAACCCCCGATCAAAAGATTGCTAAGGTCAAAGAACTGCGCAGCTCTGGCAAAAAAGTATTGATGATTGGCGATGGAATAAATGATGCAGCCGCCCTTAGTGAAGCTGATTTAAGTATGGCACTTGGCACTGGTACCGATACTGCGATTTCAAGTGCTGATATCACTCTAATGCGAGCAGAACTTGCTACTGCAATCAAGGCTCTAGATCTTTCAGCAAATTCACTTGGAATAATTAGAGGAAATCTTGGCTGGGCATTTCTTTATAATGTAATTGGCATTCCAATTGCAGGACTTGGTTTGCTAAACCCAATGTATGCAGCAGCAGCTATGGCTGCGTCGAGTCTCTTTGTAGTTCTTAACTCCCTACGACTAAACGGCGCGAGAGCTCTAAGAAGTTAACAGGATTGATAAGAGTAAAAATTGGTAGCGGGGGCAGGATTTGAACCTACGACCTCTGGGTTATGAGCCCAGCGAGCTACCGAGCTGCTCCACCCCGCGTCGGAGGACTTAGCCTAGAGGCGTAAGCCCTTTTGCACCAAAACGGTTATCTATTTTGCGCTGCAACCGCTGCGGCAATCGCTGCTTTTAATCGATCTTGAGCTTTGCCATATGCAGCAAAGTCGCCCTTAGCAAGAGCGGCCTGCGCATCGGCAAGAGCTGCTTGCGCGCTAGCAAGTGCGCTAGCTAAATCATTATTTGATCCGGTGTTACTTCCTGTACTTCCTCCACTTGCAGGAGGCAGATTAGTACTTCCAGAATCACCGCCAAATACTTGATCTAGCGCGCCCTTGAGTGTGTCATCAAAACCAATTTTCTCTCCAAATGAAACGAGAACTTTCTGCAAGAGCGGGTATGCAGCGGTATTAGCTGTTGCTCTTACATAAACTGGTTGAACATAGAGCAGACCGCCACCAACTGGAAGAGTTAGAAGGTTTCCAAGGACAACATCAGATCCACCTTGGCGAAGAAGTGATAGCGATAGCGCAACAGTTGGATTGGCTTCAAAGTTAGATGCAACCTGTGAAGGTCCTGCAACGTTTGTTGAGCGTTGCAGCTGCAGAACTGTGAACTTGCCATAATCATCACCAGGATCTGAATTGACAACAGCAAATGCTGAAAGGTTTTCTCGACCACCTCGTGGCACAAATGGAGTTGTTAAAGCAAAGGATGCTTTCTTCTCGCCAGGCAATTGCAAGGTGTAGTAATAAGGAGGTTGGGCTCCAGCATTGGCGCCAAGCGTTGAAGGATCTCTTGGTACGCGCCAGAAGTCTTGTCCGCCATAGAAGGCATTTGCATTCTTTACGTGATAGAGCGAGAGCACATCTCGCTGCACTCTAAACAAATCCTCTGGATAACGAACATGTGAGATTAAATCTTTACTCATCTCAGATTTCGCCTTTACAATTCCAGGAAATGCTTTCATCCAAGTGGAAAGAACTGGATCTTTCTCATCCCAGGCATAAAGCCTCACTGTTCCGTCATAGGCATCAACTGTTGCCTTAACAGAGTTTCGAATGTAGTTGATAGTTGAGTTAGGAATCGCAGTTAATGGATTGTTATTGATGTTTAGCGCATCAGTTGTAGCACCTGATACATCAACAGTTCTAGAGTATGGATATCCAGAACTAGTGGTATATCCATCGATAATCCACTGAACTCGATTATCAACAATTGCTGGATATGGATCGCCATCAAGCTTTAGCCATGGAGCAACTTTTGCCACTCTCTGACGTGGTTCACGGTCAAAGATAATCTTGGTATCAGCATTTATCAGATTTGAAAGCAGGATCCTCTGCTCTTGATACTTAATGGCAAATAGCAACCTGGAAAAAATAGAGCCCATTGGGACTCCACCTTTTCCGGTGTAGGTGTAATTCTTCTGGCCATTCGCCGAAGCATCATCTGGATAGTCAAACTCAACAGCCTCACCATCGGTGGTGCCACCAATAATTGAATACTCAGGATTATTCTCTCCAAAATAAATTCTTGGTTGGAAATCACCTAATTGACCCTTTGGCGGAATATCTCCCACCGAAAAGACTGGCTTTCCATCGATATCTTGAATATTTCCAAATGAGCCGACAAAGCCAAAGCCATGGGTATAAACCAAGTGATCATTAATCCAGTTTCTATTTGGATTTCCATCAATATTTATCTCTCGAACTGCAACGACCATATCCCGGGTAACCCCATCAATGGTGTAGCGATCAATATCAAGTGATTCATTAAAGGTGTAATAAGGCTTGATCTGTTGAAGTTGGCGGAAAGTAGCTGACAAGACATTTGGATCCATAAGACGAATATTTGAAATTGTCGCTGCATCATCTGCCAATTGCCCAGCTGATGTATCAACAATTGCCGAGTAATCCTTAACTTCAACCTTATCTAGGCCATATGCAGCGCGAGTTCCTTCAATATTGCGTTGAATATATGGAGCCTCTCTTGAGGACTCACTTGGCTTTACTTGAAATTGTTGGATTAACCCTGGATAAACCCCGGCAATTAAAAATGATGAGATTCCAAGAAGTGCAACTCCTGCTGCTGGAAGAACCCAGGAGCGGCGAATGATGTTGGCGAAAAATAGCAACGAACATAGTGCTGCAATTCCAGTAAGGATGGATTTTGCTGGAAGCAGGGCATTTACATCGGTATAGGTAAGGCCAGTGATAATTCCTTCATCAGAGGTAGCAAGAGCAAAGCGATCTAGATAGTAGGCCACAGCCTTAATTGCCACAATAAATCCAAGTAGGACTGAGAGCTGAACTCTGGCAGCAACTGTCGTGCGATCTTGTCTGACCTGAGGGCGAATGCCGCCATAAACATAGTGAACTGCAAGAGATGCAATGGTTGCCAAGATAAGAGTTGAGATAGCCCAACCAACTATTGATTGATAGAAGGGAAGCTCAAATGCAAAAAATGAAACATCTCTACCAAACTGTGGATCGGTAACTCCAAACTCTGTGGAATTTCTAAAAAGTAACCAGCTCTCCCAGAGCCTTGTTCCTGCCATTCCTGCAAAATAAAATAGCGCTACTGCAACACCAATTAGACCAACTTTTCGAAGTGGCTCAAGCTGGGCGCGATATCTTTCAAGGTTATCTGCCTCAACTGTTACTGGAACATAGATTGGGCGTCTCTTATAGGCAATATAAATATTAGCAGTGATAATTAATGAAGTTAAAAGTCCAAAGATGAAAAATAAGGTGATTCGAGTTGTAAGTAATGTAGTCCAAACTTGGCTGTAATCAACAGATCTAAACCAGAGAAAGTCTGCATAAAAACCGCTTAACGAAACCAGAATCACTGCAAGTACGGTCAGAATAATTACCGTTAGCGGCAGGGCTCCAATTTTTGGCCTCTGGCCACCATTTAAGTTTCTTGAAGGAAAGCGGAAGTTGCGGAAAGGATTATCTGGGTTATCTCCAAAGGTCATGGGTGCAGATTAGCCAAAAATAGTTAACTTAACTATTCGGGCAGGAGCGAGGTTTAAAGCTATCTGGAGCGCGAAGGGCGGCAATTGCCTCCGCTAATGTTGAAACTGGAATAACCTTAAGACCTGCTGGGATATTTTTAATATCTGGGCAATTTTCTCTAGGTGCAATAAAGACAGTTGCCCCAATTCGAGAAGCCCCAATCATCTTCTCTTCTATGCCGCCAATTGCTCCAACTTGTCCTGAAGGGGTAATAGTTCCAGTTCCTGCAACTTTTCGCCCTCTTAAGAGATCTTCATCGGTGAGTTTTTCAATAATTCCAACCGCGAAAATCAAACCTGCACTTGGCCCGCCGACTCCTCGAATATTAAAGTCAATATCGATTGGAAAGCGTGCGGTGGTGCCAACCAGTATTCCAATGGCAGGACGCTTGGAGCCATCTTCATTAACTACCTCTTGGTTTTCAACCAGAATGATTTCATCGGTGATTCGCTCAAGCTCGCCCTTTGCATTCTCTCGATCCACAGCAATTAGTAGCGGGTCACCAACATCTTTTTCGGCATAAGAGGAGCGAATTTCCTCTAACTCTCCGATTACCTTGCCATCAATTTCCTTAATGAAATCTCCGACTTTAAATTTCTCTTTCGCATTGGAGTAATCTCTAATGTCGCTAATAAAGTAGAGCTCAATAAAGTCATAGCCTAGATAACGCAGCGCAGCAGCAGTTGCTGTGATCTTTGATGATTCCATCTCGCTTCTACTATCTCGCTGAATAACTTGTGCTGGCTTTACAGGTGGATATACCGCATCTCTTGGCAGAACCACATTGGCACCGATCGCCCAATTAACAATGGTCTCCGCGCCAAAGACTGGAGAGTCTGGATTAGTAACCAAAATAGAGGTGATGTATAACTCACCATTTACTGGATAGGTTTTAAAATCATTTACTTGAATTAGTTTCCCAGTTACTTTATCCGGCACCCCAGGCTTAAAGAATATAAAAGGAATTGGTGCAAGCAGAGTTGCAATAGTTAATAGATAGAAAAAGAATTTGACTGGAAAAGACCAGCGATATCTAAGTGGGGAGATATTTCGCATTAGAGCTACTCTTTATCACTTTCACTTGATTTAAAAGATTTTTGAAAACTCTGAAATCTTCCAACCGATCTCTCAGTCTTATTCTCATATTTCTTCTGAAACTTTGTTACCCAGATGACATAGCCAGCAGCACCAACGGCAGCAGTGAGTGGAATAAACCACCAGATAAGAGCAGATAGCGGAGCAGAGGCAGATTCAGCAGCCCACTTAATCGCCATCACTTCGCTCATGGCTCAAGCCTAGGCTAGGTGAGGCTAATTAGTAATTTGAAGCATCTTCTCCCCCCAGGCCTTGGGAATAAAGCTGGGCTAGATTTGTTCTCCTAGAAAGATCAGATTTACTCGCCTTAGAGATAAGCAGTAATACTTAAAACTTATATAGAAGGAGTTTTTTAAGATGCCAGGTTTTGGCTTTACGCCAGATAACGGTGATGAGGATGAGTCAAAAGGTAATAATCCCTTTGGCTTTGAAAACTTCGGAGAAATCTTTAAGCAATTCTCCGGAATGGGTTTAAATCTTCCAGCTCTTATGGCATCCCTTTCTGGTCAAGCATCTCCTGCCTCGCTATCAAAGGAGATGATCCGTGATATCTCAAGAAAGTATCTAAGCGCCCATGGCGAAGTTCCAGTAACTGTTGAAGATCTAACCCAGATTCAAGAGGCGATAAATATCGCAGATCTCTGGATCAATGAGGCCACAACCTTTCCAGCTCTACCGCTAACAGATTCAATTGCGCTATCAAGAAGAGACTGGATTGATAGCACTCTAAATGGCTGGCAAGAGCTCACTAAGCCACTTGTTGATTCGATGTCAGCTGCCCTCTCATCAATGCTTGATCAAGGGCTAGATGGACAGGGCGAAGATAATGGAATTTCAATTCCTGGTTTTGGCCCAATGTCGATCTCTAAATCAAGTATCAACGCCATCATGGCAACCTTTATGAGTTCGCTTATCAGCACGCAATTGGGCCAGAGTATTGGCGCGCTTTCGACCACAGTTACTGGCGCCAATGATGTAGCTCTTCCTTTAAGCAAAGATATAAAGGCTCAATTACTTCCACAAAATGTTAGAGCTTGGGGCTCGGGCCTTGAAATCCAAGAAGCTGAGATAAGAATTTATCTCGCCTTAAGAGAGATTGCTGCTGCCCGCCTCTTTAAACAGAGCCCCTGGCTTAGCGGATATATCGGTGAAGTAATTTCAGCATATGGCAGTGGAATTCGTATTGATATAAACGCAATTACCCAAAGCGCTCAAGATGCGATGGACTCTGGCGCAATTGATCCAAGTAATCCAGAATCAATGGCTTCTGCTCTTTCCGGAGGTCTCTTTACTCCAGAGACTTCTGCTTCACAGAGCGCTGCGCTAGAAAAGTTAGAGACGCTACTTGCACTCATTGAAGGATGGATTGATGCAGTTGTTGTTAAGGCTGCAACAGATCGCCTTCCATCGCTAATAAAATTAAGAGAAACTCAGGTAAGAAGGCGCGCTACCAATTCTCCAACTCAACAATTATTTGCAACACTTCTCGGCCTTGAAGTTTCACCAAGATTAACTAGAGAAGCTATTTCATTCTGGGAAAAGCTTGAGAAAATCGATTCAATCTCCGCAAGAGATAAAATCTGGGAAGAGGCATTCCTACTTCCCACCGCATCTCAGCTATTAGATCCAGAAGGCTTTTCTAAGAGTAGAAAAATTCCAGACGATCTCTCAGGTTTAATTTAAGAAAAAAAGCGAAGACCCCGGTCGCACATTTCTTATCTGCCTTCCCCTTGCAGATATGAAAGAGTTATCCGAGGTCTTCGTAGGCGCAAAGTACGACAGATAGATATAAATAATCAACTTCATCTAGCGGGTTTTAAACCCTAAAGACTCATCTACTCCTATAGAGTTTGTTGAGGTAATTCCTCTTTAGAAAGGTTGCGTTGTGGAAAACTTCATCCAAGATGAAATCTTCAACGCTAACCTGCCCCAGATGCGAGATGACGGCCAGAGAGCAGCTTCAATAATCAAAATTCCACCAACTCCAAGCTCCAATGGAGCTGAGGTGAAGGTAATTAGAAGTACGCGGCGAAAGAAATCAATTAGCGCCTACCGGCAAGCAGGAGCAATTGTTATCTCAGTTCCCGCTCGCTTATCTAAGAGCGAGGTTCGCCAAGTAATTCCTGAGATGGTGAGCAAAGTACTCTCACTTGAGGCCAGAGAGAAGATAGGCGAAGAAGATCTTTATAAGCGCTCACTTGAACTTCTTGCTAAATATCTTCCAGAGTGCCCAGTAAAACCCGTCTCTGTTACCTGGCGCTCCATGAGCGAGCGTTGGGGCTCCTGCACCACAGTTGAGCGAAGCATCCGTATCTCAGACCGCCTCAATGGCGCTCCTGGCTATGTTCTTGACTACCTTCTAGTCCATGAACTCATTCACTTGATGATTGCCGACCATGGCCCAGACTTTGAGGCCCTTCTAGCTAGGTTTGAGCTTGGAAAAGAGGCTAGCGCCTACCTAGAGGGCTATGAAGCAGGGGTTCGAGCGGGGAATTGAACAGAAAAAATATCCCCATTGAGCGTGGGGAGGCCCTGAGTTGAGGGTATGCGGGGGTATGGTGAGCCTATTCGCAGGCTATCCCAGCGCTGCGAGGATCGGAGGATAGCTATGGCAGAGACATATAAAGGTGAGGCCTACTGCGTAAAGTGCAAGGCTAAGCGTGAATTCGAAGGAACCGTAAAGGTCTCCGAATCAGGCCGTCGCATGGCACAGGGCATCTGCCCAACCTGCGGCACTAAGGTCAATCGCATTTTAGGTAAGGCTTAAACCAGCTTTTAAAAATAGGGCGCTCGCAGCATTAGCTGTGGGCGCTTTATTTGTTTTCGCACCTAAATACTCTTAGTAAGTCCCGGACATACCAAGTTACTTAGATTCAAGCGCCCCTCCCCAGCTCAATTCCTTTGATGCAGGTTAATTACCTGCTCGCTTTAGATGATCGCCCCCTTATGGAATCAAGGCCTGCAATTAAGAGCGCGCTTAGCATCTGGCTTGGCTCAAGCGGGGCTCAGGTATTTATCGGCTCGCCCTATAAATCCATCTGTCTTCCAAGCCTCTGGTTTGGCATCTCAACTCGATTATTGCTGGAGAGCTTTAATGGCCAGTTAAGCCTTGAGCAGATTAGCAAGCAATGCGCCCTTACTATCTCTCAACTCCAAGCACTCGTTGATGAACTGCAAGCACATGACTTAATCGATCTAGAGCGAACCGCTATCTCATACCTAAAGCGATATGACCCAAGAGTCAAAGCAATTACTCCTGTTGCAGACCTTGAAGACTTTAATGAAGACCTCGCTGCTCAATCCTTTATAAAGCGAATGGAGATTGAATCTGAGGCTGCATCTCTTAAAAAAGGAGATATCGATGGAGGAAGAAGCGCTGTTATTAGGCGCCGTGATTTCTCAATCTTAATTTTTGGCTATGGAAAAATTGTTAACTTATTAGTTGGCTCGCTCAGCGCCTCAGGATTTACTAAGGTCTTAGTGATCAATCGGCTGCAGCAGAGATCTAGCGCTTTAAAGGTTTTAGAAAGTGACCTCTCCGGTGGATATATTTCAAGAGCTGATATCGGTGCATCAAGGAAAGAAGTCTTGGCAAAAGTTCGAAGTTCATCTGCGCTCTTTGCTGAAGCTACGCCAGTAATTTATCGACCAAGGCTAATAATTAGCGTTGGTCCACCAACACCAGATGTGTTACAACGTTGGATCTCTGAAGGTAGTAACCATTTAATCATTGAGCCCCATTCATCAGCCGAAGTTCGAATTGGGCCATATGTAATCCCAGGAAAAAGCCCTTGTTATCGCTGTCTACAAATATCTAGTGAAGAGAAGTTAAGTTCAGTAGAGAGAAAAGAGGTGGGATCAGCTCTTGCTCTAGCGACTGCTGCGATTACTTGCCTTGAGGTAATTAGCCTTGCCTCAAGTGGGATAAGCCACTTTCTTGGAAAATCTATGATTTATTCCAACTCAAATTTTCACAACCCAAAGTTGGAGAAGTGGTCAATTAATCCTGGCTGCGGCTGCAGCTGGCGATAGTTTCAATTCGCGCTAGACCCCCGGCTAGATAAGAATATGCGGGTGTCAGAGCAACTCCCCCAGGGAACTAGCAAACGAAGCGCCAAGATGGCCAGCATCCCCCTATCTCTTGCTGGTCGCGGAGCAATTGGCTTTGGCCGTCAATTAATTGGTCAATCACCAGATTTTGCCTTTGCTGATTTGCAAGAAAAGACCGCCGAGCAGATCTTTAAAGTATTGGGAGAGCTAAAGGGCGGAGCAATGAAGTTTGGCCAAGCTCTATCTGTCTTTGAGGCAGCACTACCTGAAGATATTGCAAAGCCATATCGCGAAACGCTTGTGAAGCTGCAAGAGGCTGCTCCCCCACTTCCAGCAAGAGTGGTTCATAAAGTATTAGCAAAAGAGCTAGGCGAGCATTGGCGAGATAATTTTGCAGAATTTAATGACACCCCAGCAGCCTCAGCATCAATTGGACAAGTTCATAAAGGTCTTTGGAAAGATGGCAGAGCAGTTGCAGTAAAGATTCAATATCCCGGAGCTAAAGAGGCGCTAATTTCTGATCTCAATCAGATTCAACGCTTTGCAAAGATTTTCCAATTGCTTCTCCCTGGCGTTGAGATGAAACCATTACTAGAAGAGCTCAAGGCAAGAATTATTGAAGAAGTTGATTATCGCTATGAGGCAAGTGCGCAGAGCGCCTGCTTCGAGGCCTATAAAGGCGATAGTGATATTGCAATTCCTGAAGTGATCATGGCAACTGATCGAGTACTTGTAAGCCAGTGGCTCGAGGGAACTCCGCTTTCAAAGGTCATTGCCGATGGCACACAAGACGAACGAAATAACGCAGGTATCCGTCTTGCTCGTTTTCACTTCACCGCTCCAATGCGAGCAGGTTTATTACATGCAGATCCTCATCCTGGAAACTTTAGAGTCTTAAAAGATGGTCGTCTTGGCGTTCTAGATTTTGGCGCATGTAATCGTCTGCCTAATGGATTTCCAGAGCCTTTTAAGCGCTTACTTAGAAACGCACTTGAAGGTGATGCAATTGCTTTATATAACGGCTTTAAAGAAGATGGCTTTATCCTCTCCGATGTTGAGGTGAGCCCTGAGCTGGTCTTAGATTATCTACTTCCGCTAGTTGAACCTTTAAGAACTGATTATTTCGCCTATAGCCGCGACTGGCTTAGAACTCAGAGCGTGCGAGTAGGAGATCCTAGAAATCCAACTGCAAAGATTGGTTTCCAATTAAATCTTCCCCCAGAATATGTCTTGATTCATAGAGTCACTCTTGGAACTACTGGCATCTTCTGCCAATTAAGAGCTGAGGGAAATTTCAGAGATGAAGCTCTCTCCTGGTTTCCAGAGATAACCCCAAGTCATCTGCAGAAGAGTTAAGAGATTAATCCTGCTTTAGGCATGGCGGGTTAGTTAAGATTCTTAAGATTGCATCTTTCTCTGCTCTTGTTAGCCAGATGCCGTACTTAACTTTTACCTCGACTTGTCTTGAAACATAATTACAGCGAAATTGCTTATTCGGTGGAAGCCAAGTTGCAGCATCACCATCGCCTTTCTGACTATTTAGAGAACCTTTAACTGCTAGAAGATTTAGCGGGTCATTTGCAAAGTTCTTTCTTGTAGCAAGATCTGACTTAAAGATTCCCGTCTGCCAGGCATTAGATAGCGCAACAATATGATCAATTTGAACTAGAGCGCTTGTTCTTTCTCCCCTTTGAAAATTAATACTTTCACCTGAAAATGGATCTGCAAGCACTCCACTTTCCACAACACAATCTTTGGTTTTTGCTCTGAAGGTGACTTGAGTTAAATCTCTCTTAAGAATGTCGTTTCTAGTGTCACAACCATTTCTATCCACATCTGCCCAGGCGGGACCAAAGGCTGATCTTGAATATCCCGTCTTTGGCGCCCGTCCTTTCACTGCCAGAGTTTCAATTGCCTTAATTGGATCAAACTCTGCTCCACTAGCTGAGGCAATTTGAAGTATTTCAATCTGATATTTCGAGCTCGGTGATACAAGAGAGAAAGAAGTAAGTGCAATGCTTCCGATTAGAACTATCAGAGTTGCTTGTGAAGTAAAAGCTGCACTGACTTTCAGCTCTCTTTTTGACTTTAAGAGGCTGAAAATGGCTTTTTGCCAATTGGACTTCATGGCTTCATTCTCATCTATTTGGCTTAGAAATTGGTATCTAAGGCGGTACTGGTTATAGTGTGCTCCGCTTGATCACGACAAATGGTCAACGGGTTGTTAGCTCAGTTGGTAGAGCAGGTGACTCTTAATCACCGGGTCGTAGGTTCGATCCCTACACAACCCACTTCTGTATTGGTCACGTTGAAAAAGTGATGAATTATCACCTCGCTCGAGGTAATTTAGAGTTTATTTCAGATACCCTAAAGACAGTTATGAAACGTCTACTAGGACTTACAAGATATGCAGTGGTCATTCCTGCCCTTGCCTCGATTCTTGGGGCATTACTTCTTATGGCTCAAGGATCCTTTGCAATGGTCCTAGCAGTTATTGATTCACTTGAGAGTCAATATGGTCTCAAGGAAACCATTGTTGAAGTCCTAACTGCAATTGATGCCATCTTGCTTGGCAC
>CANNDP010000008.1 GCA_947503395.1 Actinomycetota bacterium | reverse complement strand
TAGAGGCAAATCTAAGCAATGAATATGGGGTTAGAAATCCGAAGGCAATTCGTTCAAAGATTCGCTCTCGTCTATCTCGCTCTCAAGCAGAGCAGATTGCTAAACCAACAGCAAATGATGTTAAAGAACTCGAAGGCGGACATCACTAGCTCTGAGCTTGCCGTTATTTAACTTACCTGCTTCTCAGCCATATCCTTTAATCTTACAAGGGTCTTAGCCATTGCCCTTGGTACCCACTTATAGGACTGACTTACCCACCGCTTTGATCTTGCTTTTCTGCCATCCCAGGTTTGGATGACGCGAGTAGTTCTGGGGTCAATTTCGATTAACTCATAGCGCCATACGTTATGCATCAGATGGCGCCAGGCCAAAGATTTATTCTCCTCAAACTCAACCACCTCATTTTTAATCAGATAAGGAATGATAATTTTCATCTTCATTCCAAATTTCGCTCCAAGATAAAGCCGTTCTGGAGCTCTAAGTTCGCCCTGTAGCATCCCTGAGCCATCAATTTTTTGATGATTTTTGGGGTCTGCAATTAGATCAAAAATTACTTTGGCTGGCGCTTTAATCTCTAACTGCGTTTTATAGAAAAGCTCAATGCCGGTATCTACTATCTCAGCCCTAATTTTATCCATTAGTGGCTTGATGCAGATGGTTTTTCATACTCTAAAACAAATCCAATAACAGAAACCAAGAGCGCGCCAACAGCAATTAGTGTTAACCACCAACCCACAATTAATCCAACTCCTGCCGCCGTGACAGCAAGCCCAACTGGAAGTGGCCACCAAGAATGTGGGCTATAAAACCCAAGCTCTCCAGCGCCATCTGAGATAAGCCCATCATTATTATCCTCTGGAAGCACTCCACCAGATCGTCTATTAATAAACCAGAAGTAGTAGCCAATAATGAGAGCAAGGCCTGCGCATAATAGGACGGCAGTAATTCCTAATGGCTCACCACCTAGATACCAATAAACCCCTCCGACGATTGCATAAAAAACAAAGAGAAAGAGGAATAGGCGATAGCCAACCTTCATTTAATGGCCTTCAATCTTGGAATGATTTGGATGATTAAGATCAAAAGCTGGACGCTCAGATCTAATCTCAGGCATGCGAAGGAAGTTATGTCTTGGCGGCGGACAAGTTGTAGCCCACTCAAGTGATGAGCCATAGCCCCATGGATCATTGCTTTCAACTTTTGGAGACTTGCGAGTTATCCAAACATTTATAGCAAATGGAATCATAGAGATAGCTAGAAGGGTTGAACCAAGTGTTGAAACCATATTCATCCAGGTAAAGCCATCACTTGCTAAATAATCGGCATACCTGCGGGGAAAGCCCTTAATTCCTAACCAGTGCTGAATGAGAAATGTGGTGTGAAAACCTAAGAAGAGGGTCCAGAAGTGGATCTTTCCTAGGGTTTCATTGAGCATCCGACCCGTCATCTTTGGCCACCAGAAATAAAATCCGGCAAACATCGCAAAGACCACAGTTCCGAAGAGAACGTAATGGAAATGGGCTACGACAAAGTAGGAGGCAGAGACTGCAAAATCAAGCGGCGGGCTAGCCAAAATAACGCCAGTTAAGCCGCCAAGAAGGAAGGTAACTAAGAAACCAATGACCCAGATCATCGGGGTTTCAAAGGTGAGAGAGCCTCGCCACATCGTTCCAATCCAGTTAAAGAATTTCACGCCCGTTGGCACGGCGATTAAGAAAGTCATAAATGAGAAGAACGGTAATAAGACCTGACCTGAGGTATACATATGGTGAGCCCAAACCGCAACAGAGAGAGCAGCGATTGCAATCGTTGCTGCTACTAGGCCTTTATATCCAAAGATTGGTTTTCTGCTAAATACTGGGAAAATCTCACTTGCGATTCCAAAAAATGGTAACGCCAAAATATAAACCTCGGGGTGGCCAAAGAACCAGAAGAGATGTTGCCAGAGCATCGCGCCGCCATTTGCAGGATCAAAGATTAGTGAACCAAATAGTCGATCTGATTCAAGTGCAAGTAGCGCCGCAGCAAGTGGTGGGAAGGCAATTAGCACCAAGATGGAAGTCAGTAGAACGTTCCAAGAGAAAATCGACATTCTAAACATCGTCATTCCAGGAGCGCGCATTGTGAAAATTGTTGTTACAAAGTTAACTCCGCCAAGAATTGTTCCAAGTCCACTAACAGCAAGACCCATAATCCAGAGATCTGCGCCAATTCCTGGTGAATAAATATCATTTGATAACGGGGCATATGCAGTCCATCCAAAGCTTGCTGCTCCCCCAGGGGTTAGAAAGCCTGCAAAGGCAACAATTCCACCAAATAGATATAGCCAGTAAGAGAGCATGTTCATTCTTGGAAATGCCACATCGGCAGCTCCAATTTGCAGTGGCATGATCACATTTGCGAAACCAACAAAGAGCGGGGTTGCAAACATCAATAACATGATGGTGCCATGCATAGTAAAGACTTGGTTATATTGCTCCGAGCTTAAAAACTGCATCCCTGGTCGAGTTAGCTCAGCTCTTAAAAGAAGTGCCAAGATCCCGCCAATTAGGAACCAAGCAAAAGATGTTCCTAGATAGAGATAGCCGATTACTTTGTGATCTGTTGAGGTTAATATCTTGACTGCCAGTTTGCCTTTGCTCATTGGCTTAGGAGCCTCTGGCAGATCATCTGAGGCTAGAGTGCGAGTGGCATAAGTGGTCACGAGTTCACCTCAGCTTTGAGAGATTGGATATAGGAGTCATACTCACTCGGTGAAACTACCTTTACGGTAAATCTCATCTGCGAGTGCTGCCTTCCACATAAAATGTTACAAAATCCTCGATACTCACCTAGCTCATTAGCGGTAAATTCCAGTTGATTAGTTACTCCAGGAATGTTCTGCATCTGAATCATGAAATCAGGAACCCAGAATGAGTGAATCACATCAGATGCGGTAAAAGTAAATCTAACCTTCTCACCTAGCGGCATATAGAGCACCGGCGGTTGGCCAGGGGTTCCAGTAACTGTGGTTCCTTCGCCAGCTTCTTTATAGGTAAATTGCCATGACCATTGAAAGCCGTTAACTGTTACATCGTGAAGCTCACTGCTGCTCTGTGGAGATAGCGCAACAATTTCGTTCTCTGCCTTCGCGGTATATCCAAAGAGAACGGCGACGATAATGAATGGAATAACGGTATAAGCAACTTCTGCTGGAATGTTATATTGAAATTGCCTTGGAAATGCTTCGCCTTCTTTTTTGCGATGAAAAAATACTGGCCAGAGAATTAAGATCAGAGTAAAGGCGCCAACAACTGCCGCGGCTAGCCAAGCCCATTGCCAGAGTGCAAAAGATGCCTCGTTGACGCTGGTGACTCCCCCGCGATATCCGATTCCAGTTAGCTCTTCATTGGAACAACCAGCCAGAAGCGGCAAAGAGGCTGCCAGGGCAAGTTTTTTAAGAGCAGGCATGGGATAAGAATACTTGCGCCTCGCATCTGCGCCCATTAGGGGGTAGGTTTCTAAGGGTGTTGCCCATCACAGATATCGCCCCAGAGGATGACTTTCAGAGTGAGTTGCCTCTTGAGCCTATAGCGCGCCAACATTTACTTGAACTCTTTGATTCTGCTTGGTTTGATCCTGCGAAAATCCATAGAAATTCGGCTCAATTAAGAAATTTGATAAATGAAGCAAAGGAATCAATCGCCTCTCATCTTGGTATTGCAAGTAGTGAGCTTGAGATAGTTGGTGAATTAGGTTTTG
Source organism: Actinomycetota bacterium (assembly GCA_947503395.1). Taxonomy (GTDB): domain Bacteria; phylum Actinomycetota; class Actinomycetes; order Nanopelagicales; family Nanopelagicaceae; genus MAG-120802. The sequence goes on along the minus strand of CANNDP010000008.1, from coordinate 18,201 downwards.
GATTTCAATGCGCCTTGGCGGGGCTGTTAACAGAGAGCAAATCCAAATTCATCTACTCAACAGTTGATCGCCAAGTAATCCACGCCTTTGCAAGGCAACATCAAGCAAGAGGTGGAGAAGTCCTTGAGCAGAGCGTTGATTCCAATGGAATTGTTGATTATCAAGTAGATGGAAGTAGCGAGATAACCCTGAGCTTTCAAGCAGTTAATAGAGAAACTGGAGTGATTCAAAACGCTCCAAAAACTTCAGATAAAACTGCAGTTTTTGCTGATATGAGCTCTGCCTATCCCCTATCAAACCTTCCCGATAATTGGGATAGTGCGATCTGGGATCCGAAATACTTTGGTGGCCCTTCCGGAATTGCTCTAGTTGGAATTGCCAATAGCGGCAGGTGGCAAAACCCAGGACCGATAATCGATAAGAGACGGGTCTATGGATCTTTTTCAAAACCACTGCTTCTTGCAACTGCTGTTGCGCTAGAGAATTGGACAAAGAGAGCGAGAGAAGATTTTGTTAAGTTAACTGAGCTAAATTCCTTTATTAGACAAGAGCTCTTTAGCCAGATTAAAGATATAAAGATTGCAGGAGATGGCGATAAATGTGACCCAAGGTTTCTAGCCTTTGTTATTTCAGGAACTCATAGCGAAGAGGTGCTACGGAAAGTTGAAGCCCAAGGGGCATTAATAGATGCAGGTTCTGCCTGTGGCTCAGGACCGCTCTCCCCTAGCCATGTTTTAACAGCTATGGGATATAGCGAAAATGGAAATTATCGAATAACTCTAAAGCCAGCCCACAATAGGCAAAGCCTTAAGAAGTTAGTTTCGGTCTTAGTTAAAGGAATCGCCGCAGGCGCATGATCCGCCAGCATTTGGATTATCGATTGTAAAACCCTGCTTCTCTATGGTGTCAACGAAATCAATAGTTGCTCCCATTAGATATGGAGTACTCATCTTGTCGGTAACTACCTTGACGCTTCCGTAAGTCATTACCGTGTCGCCATCGAGGGAGCGATCATCGAAATAGAGCTGGTAACGAAGGCCTGAGCAACCACCTGGTTGTACTGCAACTCTAAGACTTAAATCATCTCTACCCTCTTGAGCTAGAAGGGAGGCAACTTTTACTGCAGCCTCGCTGGATAGCTTGATGCCTTCAGTCTTGGTTTCGGTGCTCATATATCTCTTCCTCACTCGTAAACTTCTTAGAACCATACTTTAGCGCACACGCAGCGAACTTTCGCGAGATAATGAAGGCATGGCCTCCATCACTGATCTGCTCCTGCTAGGAAAGGGCTCAGATCTCTCTAGCGAGCGTGGCGTCTCCTGCACCGGTGAGCTTCCAGCATCAAGTGATCCCCATCTAGTTGAGCGGGCCAAGAAGGCTCGAGCAGCCTTGGGCAATAGTGCCATGATTTTGGGCCATCATTATCAGAGAGATGAAGTAATAGATTTTGCAGATATCACTGGAGACTCTTTTAAATTAGCTCAAGCAGCTGCAGATAATCAATCGGCCGAGAACATAATCTTTTGCGGCGTGCACTTTATGGCAGAGAGCGCCGATATTCTCACCTCAGCAAATCAACGGGTGATTCTTCCCGACCTTGCTGCTGGTTGTTCGATGGCCGATATGGCAGCAGCTAATCAAGTTAATCAAGCCTGGAAAGTCTTTGAGAAGTTAGGGATAGCAAGTAAAACAATTCCAGTTACCTATATGAATTCATCTGCCGCGATTAAATCATTTACTGGCGAAAATGGCGGAACTATCTGTACCTCATCAAATGCAGAGCGAGCTATGAAATGGGCTTTTGAAAGAGGAGAGAAAGTCTTCTTTCTTCCCGATCAACATCTTGGTCGCAATACTGCAGTATTAAAACTTGGGCTAAAACTTAGCGATTGTGTTATTTGGAATCCTTGGAAAGTTAATGGTGGGCTCAGTGATCAGGAGCTAACTTCTGCCAAGGTAATTCTATGGCGTGGTCATTGCTCGGTTCATGGTCGTTTCTCAGTTGAAAATATTGAGCAGGTTAGGCAGAGGATTGCTGGGGTTAAAGTCATAGTTCATCCTGAGTGCCAGCATGAGGTTGTTTCAAAGGCTGATGTCGTTGGTAGCACTGAGATGATTATTAAGACTGTTACTCAATCTCCTGCTGGAAGCAGTTGGGCAGTTGGAACTGAGTTAAATCTCGTTAAGCGCCTTGCAGCTAATAATCCTGATAAGACTGTGGTCTTTCTCGATAAAGATGTCTGTTACTGCTCCACCATGAATCGCATCGATCTGCCCCATCTACTCTGGGCGATGGAATCTCTAGTTAAGGGGCGCGTGGTTAATCAGATTAAGGTTGAGCCTAAGACGGCTAACTTTGCTCGAATTGCGCTAGATCGAATGCTTGGCCTACCTTAAGCGACTATGGCAGAGAAAAAAGGTCGCCCAACACCAAAGCGCAAAGAGGCAGAGCAATCAAGAGTTGTTAATCGCCTTGCTCCTGCTGCTAATAAAGAGGCTAAGAAATTACAGAAGGCGCAGGCTCGTATTTTGCGCGCCCAACAGCGTGATTCCTATATGCGCGGTGATGAGAACGCGCTTCCACCAAGAGATAAGGGGTCGGTAAGGCGCTTCATAAGAAATTATGTCGATTCAAGGAGATCAGTTGGTGAATTCTTTCTTCCGATTATTGTTCTAGTTTTATTCATGACTCTAATCCCAGTTATGTATGTCCAATTTGCTGCGATTGCTCTGATGTATTCAGCTCTAATTTTCTCAGTTGTTGATGGATATTTTCTTTCAAGGCGAATCAAGCGTGAGGTAAGTACGCGCTTTCCTGGTGAGGCTCTTAAGGGCCTTGGAATGTATGGCTGGCTCCGCTCTACCCAGATTCGACGGCTTCGAGCCCCACTTCCTCAAGTTAAGCGGGGCGAGAAAATCTAGTTAAGCCCTTGGATTTGGGCTAACAGTTTTTGCAGCATCTCTCTCGGGTAGATTTCCAAGAGCACTATCAATTGCCTTCATCGTTTCACTACTTAACTTAACTCCTGAGGCTTTAACATTTTCTTTAATCTGAGAAGGTTTAGTTGCGCCAATGATTGCAGATGAAATATTAGGATTTTGCAGCACCCAAGCCACAGCTAGCTGAGCTTGAGTAAGTCCTTCTTTCTCTGCAATTGGCTTTAATTTCTCAACCGCAGTTAAAACATCATCTTTCATCCAGCGCGAGATCATATTTGCGCCACCTTTTTTATCAGTAGCCCTTGATCCCTTAGGTGGTTTCTTGCCCGGCAAATACTTTCCAGTTAGCGCCCCTTGAGCAATTGGCGACCAGACGATGTGGCCAATACCTTCATTGCGACATAGAGGATCAACCTTGCTCTCGATAACTCTCCAAAGCATTGAGTATTGCGGCTGGCTGGAGACAAAGCGGGTATAGCCCTTGGCATCTTGAATTTTAAGAGCGCTACTAATCTGCGTTGCATCCCACTCTGAAAATCCAATGTAGTGGACTTTTCCTTGGCGAATTAAGTCATCAAATGCCGACAAGCTCTCCTCAAGTGGGGTCTCATAGTCAAAGCGATGCATCTGATAAAGATCTAGATAATCGGTATTTAGACGCTTTAGCGATGCGTGAACCGATTCCATAATGTGCTTGCGTGATAGGCCTCTATCATTTTTTCCAGTACCAGTTGGCCAATAAACCTTGGTGAAGAGCTCATAAGACTCTCTTCTAATTCCTTTTAGGGCTTTGCCCATAACGCTCTCAGCGCGGGTGCCGGCATAGACATCAGCGGTGTCAAAAGTAGTAATACCTAAGTCATAAGCTGTTCTAACGCATTTAATTGCGGAATCTTGCTCAACCTGTGAGCCATGAGTAATCCAATTGCCATAAGTAATCTCTGAGATATACATGCCAGAGCTGCCAAGTTTTCTATATTCCATAAATAGAGCCTAGCGCCTCCTTGCGCTTTAGCCACTTTCCTGATTAATTAGCCCATACAACTTAATAGCTTTTTGGAATGGGGAAGTCGGTGAAAATCCGACGCTGACCCGCAACCGTGAGCCCGCTAGAAATTGAGCAGGTAAGTCGGATTACCACCCAAGAAGCATCTTTACCACCCGTCGTGGTTTACGGGGCGGAAGTTTTTTTTTCGCCGTCGTGAGCCCTTTTTCTATCGAAAGGTTCACAATGCTTAGCAGATTTATAAATCTAAATGTTCTAAAAACTTATCCAAAGTTAATCGCACTCTCAATATTAATTCTTAGCCTTCTTGCTCCGATTCCTTCTCATGGAGCTAAGGGTTATCGCTATTGGGGATATTTCCAAGCAGCAGCTGGAGCTAACTCATGGACAGCTGCGATGACAGGGCCATCTGTTGAAGTTAAAGACGGGGATGTCGAAGGATGGACATTTGTTTTTAGCTCAAATGACATTCCAGCAGCTACTCCAATGATGGATCCTGATTTTGCAACTCTTTGCGGTGAAACTCCAGAGACATCAGGAAAAATTAGAGTTGGTTTAGTTGTTGATTTTGGAGCTGGCAATATTGCGCCAGATGGCGAAGTGCCTAATGAGTTTTTCTCAGATTGTGTCGTAGTTGATAAAGGCTCAGTTGGCCTTGATGTACTAGAAGCAGCACTTGATGTAAGGGCTGGGGATTCTGGTCTTATCTGCGGGATTGCTGGATATCCAGCAAGTGAGTGCGGCGCTGAAATCGATGAACCAGCAGCTGAGGAAGTAGTTGCAATAGAGGCAACGACAGAGCCGGAAACAAGTTCTAGTCAGAGCGCTCCGATACTTCTTGCAGTTCTCGCGCTCTTTTTACTCAGCGCCTTCTTTCTCAATCGCCGGCGCAAAAGATAATTCAGGTAATTAATTAGATGACAAATACGCTCAGAGCTAGCCAAGAGGGTTTTCATCCGCTCTTTTGGTGGCTCTGGGCGCTTACTCTTCTTGTAATTCTTCTTGTTTCTGAATCCACTCTAATCTCAATTTCAATATCTATTGGAGCAGTTGCTCTAGTGCTTTTAAAGCATAGTAATACCTATTGGTATCAATCATTTAGATGGTCACTACGCCTTGCAGTTCTAGCCTTCACACTTCGAATGGCTATTGGAGTAATTATTGGAGTTCCAATGCCTGGGCAAGTACTTTTCACTATCCCAAGCATTACGCTGCCAGATTTATTTGTTGGAGTAAGACTCGGCGGTGATGTCACCTCACAGCGACTCTCTACTGCATTTGATGAAGCTATCTTGCTAGTTGCCCTAATTCTAATTTTTGCTGCAGCGAGCGCTCTAAGTAATCCTCATGAACTGCTACGAGTTCTGCCTCGAAAATACTATGGGATAGGGCTTGCAACGGTAATTGCTAGCTCGGTTGCGCCACAGAGCGCTAGAAGTATTGAGAGAGTTAGAGCAGCAAGGCGTTTAAGAGGTGAGAGTTCAACTGGCATTGCTTCATTTAGAAAAGTTGGAATCCCAGTGTTAGAAGAGTCTTTGGAGAGATCGATTGATCTTGCCGCCTCCTTGGAATCTAGAGGTTATGGATATTTTCCAAATCCAAGTAGATATCGCCCGCACATCTGGCGCCTTCGAGAGACAGTAGCTCTTTCATCACCAATCTATGCCTTGATCTCTCTCTTACTTCTTCCATCAATATCTAGTGCTCTATTAGCAGGGCTTCTCTTAATCGCAGTAATAGCTCCAGGATTTATCTCATGATTACCTTCTCTGGAGTCTCTCTGATCTATCCCAACGCGCAACGAACAATTGTGGAAGATATTTCTTTTACGGTGAATGAAGGAGAGCTACTCCTTCTAATAGGTCACACCGGGGCAGGTAAGAGTTCACTTCTTAAGCTAATAAATGGCCTTATCCCCCATCACACTGGAGGAATTCTCACCGGTGAAATCAGCGTTGATGGCCGGAGCACCAGAGCGTTAAAACCTGGAGAGTTGGCAGATGTTGTAGGAATTGTTGGCCAAAATCCCATCAATGGTTTTGTCTCAGACATAGTTGAAGATGAGATTGCATTCGGCCTTGAGAGCCTTGGAATTGCTCCAGAGATAATGCGAAAGCGCGTTGAGGAAGTTTTAGATCTTCTTGCACTTGCTCCTTTAAGAAGAAGAAATGTCTCAGAGCTAAGCGGCGGTGAACAACAGAGAGTGGCAATAGCTGCAGCGCTTGTTACAAATCCAAAGGTTCTACTTCTTGATGAACCAACAAGCGCCCTTGATCCAATTGCAGCAGAGGAGGTGCTTTCAATACTCCATCGTTTAGTTCATGATCTTGGACTTACTGTAATTTTGGCAGAACATAGACTTGAGAGAGTGATTGGATTTGTGGATCGAATTATTCTCATTCACGGTGATGGCTCAGTTGATTTAGGACCCGCTAGGCAGATATTAGGTAACTCTCCTATTGCTCCTCCCTTAGTTGAGTTAGCAAAGAAACTAGAGCTCGGCGAAATTCCACTCTCAATCCGTGAATTTCGCAAAATGGCTCCAGAGATAACTCATGCTCCGGTGCAAGCTATTGCGAAAATTAACGGCGATGCTTTATTAACCATCAACTCTGTTAGCGCCTCTTATGATCAAGATCAGAGAAAAAACGCTCTTAATGATGTAAATATTCAAATCGATGGCGGCGAGATAGTGGCGCTTATGGGAAGAAATGGCGCAGGAAAGACGACCTTACTCAAATGCGCAGTTGGTCAGGCTCCACTAATTAGAGGAGAGGTCAGAGTAAAGAAGAGAGATCCCAAGAGTTTTACAGATAAGGAATTAATCAGATTTGTTGGATATATCCCTCAAGATGCTGGCGATCTTCTCTATGGGCAATCAATAAAGCAAGAGTGTGAATTAGCAGATCTTGATAATGGAGTTGAACCTGGTACCACCTTGGCAATCTATAAAGAGTTGATGAAGATTCCCAGCCTTAATTCACACCCAAGAGATATCTCTGAGGGGCAAAGACTTGGCCTTGCGCTCAGCATCATCCTCTCGGCTCAGCCAGCGCTAGTCATACTCGATGAACCAACAAGAGGTCTTGATTATGAGGCGAAGAGAGTTCTTATAAAGAATTTGAAAGAGATCGCCTCAAGCCTTAACCGTGCGGTCTTGATATCAACCCATGATGTCGAGCTAGTGGCTGAAGTGGCCGATCGCGTGATCTTTCTTGCAGATGGTGAGGTAATTGCAGATGGGAGCAGTAGAGAGGTCCTTAAGGCCTCCCCTGCCTTTGCTCCACAAGTATCTAAAGCTCTTCCAAATAACAGCTGGCTCTCGCTAAGTGATGTAGAAAGATATTTAAGTGAGAAAAACTAGAACTATCTCTTCAGAAATTTCCTGGCTTCCAATTTTAATTGGATCTATTCTTGGCCTTCTTGCATTCACCTGGCCGCTCTTTATTCCAGAGAGTGACTTCTTTCTACTAAAGCCAGACTCCGCTCGATTCTTAGCTCTATTTATTGCTCTTCTTGCGATTCTTGTTATCTCAATTGAAATATCAAGAGGGGCGCTTGATAGCAAGATCGTTGCACTACTTGGAGTTCTTGCCGCTTTAATAGCAGCCCTTCGATTGGTCGGAGCTGGAGCAGTGGGAGTTGAACCGATGTGGTTTCTCTTAATTATTACTAGCTACATATTTGGATCAAAGTTTGGATTCTCACTTGGAGTTATCTCAATGGCAGTCTCTGCAGTTATTAGCGGAGGAATTGGACCTTGGCTCTCATTTCAAATGCTGGCCGCGGGATGGATTGGGTTGTTTGCTGGTTTATTTTCCAAGAAGATCACCAAACGCTTTGAAATAATCACACTTATAATAATTGGAGTTATTAGCTCCCTTCTCTTTGGTGCGCTCATGGATCTTCAGCTCTGGCCTTGGATTGCATCCACCAATACTCAGTTAGGTTTTATCGCCGGCGCACCGCTTATGGAGAATCTCTCGCGCTATCTAACTTTTCACTTAGCAACAGCTATGGCATGGGATATCCCACGAGCTATCACTACCGCCCTTTTGATCGCTATTAGCGCCAGGGCTCTACTGGCATCACTTTCTAGAGCCGCAATGAGAATGGGCCTTACTTCACCTTCGATGGTTGAAAAGGTAAACGCTTAATTACTCCTTGGCTTAAACGGCCCCGTATATCGATAAATACCTGGCTATCAATTGAAATCGGGTTATCAAAAAGCCCTAGAGCAATTCCACTTTTTAAGGAGGGCGAGAAGGTGCCACTTGTTACATAGCCAATTTTTTTGCCATCTTGGTCTTTAATCTCCATTCCAACTCTAGGAATACCGCGATCGTTAACCAAAATTGCTGCAAGCCTTCTATGTTTCTTCTCTGCTCGTTGCTTCTCAAGAGCGTTCTTGCCCCAGAACTCTTTATCAAATGCCAGCGCCCATGAAGCGCTCGCCTCCACTGGAGTTATATCAGTTGAGAGTTCATGGCCATGAAGTGCATATCCCATCTCAGTTCTTAAAGTATCGCGAGCACCAAGACCAGCAGGCAGCCCAGAATACTTCTTTACTTTCTCTAGAAATAAGTCCCACATTTTTCTCGCATTTGCCCAAGAGGTAAGAATTTCATAGCCATGCTCCCCGGTATATCCGGTTCGACAGATGATTAGCGCTTCAGATTTCAACTCACTTTCCATAAATGACATGTATTCAAGATTTACATCTATGCCGAGATCTTTTAAGACATCAAGAGATTTAGGACCTTGAAGAGCAAAGAGGGCATAACTTTCATGTAGATTCTTAAATTCAAAGCCGCTTGGAGCATCTTTACTTATCTGCTCTAAAACCTGCTGGCAGTTAGCGGCATTTGGAATAAGGAGAAAATGGGTACTTGAGTAGCGATAGATGATTAGATCATCAATTACTCCACCGTTATCTTTTTGACAAAGAAGTGTGTATTGAGCTTGACCGTCTGAGATTTTTCTCAAGTCATTAGTAAAAATCGAATTTAAGTAATCCAGGGCCCCCTCGCCTATTACTGAAGCTTTACCAAGATGGGAGACATCAAAGAGGCCCACGGTATTTCTAACCGCGCTATGCTCATTTAAAACCCCACCACCATTTGCTGCGGGGTATTCGATCGGCATCTGCCATCCCCCAAAATCAGCGACTTTGGCCCCAGAATCAAGATGGAACTGGTGTAATGGCGAATATTTGCTCACTCCAATAACCTAGCCCAATGCCTACAACATTGCCCACTATCTCAGCCTCCGATAACTCAGTAATAGATGAAGTCCTAGTTCTGGGCTTTGCTCTAGATAAAAAGAGTAAGAAGTTTTCTATATTAAGCGGCGAGCTTCGAGTAGATCAGGGACCACTGCTTCAAGCCCTAACTGATCTTGGAGCAAGTGGGGCAAGTGATGAGGTAATAAAGCTTCCAGGAAGTGCAAGTAAGTTAATTCTTTTAACAGCGCTAACTCCTAAGGCCGATGGCTCGATTGCCCATGAAGTATTGCGAAGAGCTGCTGGAGCTGCTGCAAGATCCCTTGCCGGAACTACCTCGGCAACTTTTGCTCTGCCACAAGCTTCAAAACAAGATTTCCAAGCAATAACTGAAGGAGCCCTACTTGGCGCATATACCTTTGATGAATTTAGAGGAAGTTCTAAGGCTGATAGAAAGCCCCCACTAAAGAAAATCACGATTTACTCGAAGAAGGCAAAAGATAAAAGTTTTCTCCAGGCAATCAAGCGCGCTGAGATAATCGCTAAATACACCCACCTAACAAGAGATTTGATCAATACTCCGCCAAGTCATCTAACTCCAGATTCTTTTTCACTCCGATTTAAAAAACTTGCTGCATCACTTGGCGTTAAAGTAGAAATACTCAACGAGACTCAATTAATTAAAGGCGGTTATGGCGGAATAATTGGCGTGGGTCAAGGCTCTGCTAATCCTCCTCGTTTACTTCGCCTCTCCTATAGCGGCAAAGGCGCTAAGAAGCGTTATGCATTCATTGGAAAAGGAATCACCTTTGATACTGGAGGCCTTGCCCTAAAGCCTGCTCAAGGTATGGAGGCAATGAAATCTGATATGAGCGGAGCAGCTGCAGTCTGCGCTGCTGTATTAGCAATTGCTGAACTAAAACTTCCAATCAATGTTGATGCTTGGGCGGCCCTGGCAGAAAATATGGTCAGCGATAAAGCAACCAGGCCGAGTGACATCATCACAATTTATGGCGGTAAAACTGTTGAGGTATTAAATCCAGATGCAGAAGGTCGCTTAGTTCTTGCAGATGCCATGGTTCGCGCAGCAGAGGTTGGAAAGAAAGCTGGCGGCCTAGATGGCATGGTCGATGTTGCAACTCTTACTGGAGCTCAAGTCGTGGCACTTGGAACGAGAACAAGTGCGGTAATGACAAATAATGAGAGCTTTAGAGAGCAGTTCTTAACTCTTGCAGAAATTACTGGAGAGGCATTCTGGCCAATGCCGCTTCCAGAGGAGCTACGAGCATCTCTTGATTCACCAGTTGCTGATATGGCAAATATCGGTGATCGTATGGGCGGGATGTTAGTTGCTGGGCTATTTCTAAAAGACTTTGTTGATTCAGAGCTGCCTTGGCTCCATCTTGATATTGCAGGCCCTGCCTATAACGAGGCAAAAGCGCATGGATACACCCCAGTTGGCGGAACAGGTGTCGCACTTCGCACTTTAGTAGCCCTTGCTGAGTCATCAGCTGCTAAGTAATGCTGGCAAGATAGGCTCATTGAGAAATAGTTATAGAGAGGTTTGATGTGGCAGATTTCGATCTAGTAATTCTCGGTGGTGGTAGCGGTGGTTATGCCTGCGCACTACGAGCAGCCCAATTAGGTTTAAAGGTTGCCTTAATTGAGAAAGAAAAGCTTGGCGGAACCTGCCTACATAGAGGATGTATTCCAACTAAAGCTTTGCTTCATGCTGGCGAGATTGCAGATGGCGCACGGCACTCTGCTGAATTCGGAGTAAAAGCTGAATTTCACTCCATGGATATGGTCGCAGTAAATGCCTATAAAGATGGTGTTATCTCAAAGCTTCATAAAGGTCTGCAAGGTTTAGTTAAATCTAGAAATATCACCTACATTGAAGGTGAAGGAAAATTGGTTTCAGCAACAACAGTGAAAGTTGGCTCCGAGAGCCACAGTGGAAAAAATGTCGTTCTAGCAACCGGCTCATATGCAAAGAGTCTTCCTGGTCTTGATATCGATGGAAAGCAAGTTATTACTAGCGATCAAGCGATTCATATGGGATATGTTCCTAAATCAGTCATAGTTCTAGGCGGCGGAGTTATTGGCTGTGAATTTGCCTCGGTATGGAAATCATTTGGCGCAGAGGTGCGAATCATTGAGGCCCTGCCACATCTAGTTGCGCTAGAGGATGAATCATCTAGCAAGGCTTTGGAGCGCGCCTATAGAAAACGTGGAATCAATTTTGAACTGGGAGTTAAATTCAAGAGCGTTAGTAAGAGCGCATCCGGAGTTGAAGTTTTACTTGAAGATGGAAAGAGCTTTGCTGCTGATCTTTTGCTTGTTGCAGTGGGACGAGGCCCAACATCAGCTGGTCTTGGCTATGAAGACGTTGGAGTAAAGATGGATCGCGGCTATGTATTAGTAGATAACAAATGTCGCACCAACATTAAAGGTGTTTGGGCTGTTGGAGATTTAATCCCTACCCTGCAACTAGCTCATGTTGGTTTTGCTGAAGGAATAATGGTGGCTGAAGAAATTGCGGGCCTTAATCCAAGGCCGATTGATTACGACGGCGTTCCAAGAGTTACTTACTCAGAGCCTGAAGTTGCATCTGTTGGACTAACAACTGCTGAGGCAAAAAAGCGCGGTATTGAGATCAAAGAACTTAATTATGATTTAGCTGGCAATGGAAAGGCTCAGATTCTAAAAACTGCTGGGGCGATTAAATTAGTGGCAAACAGCTCAGGAACAGTTATCGGCATACATATGGTTGGTGCAAGAGTTGGCGAACTCCTCGCAGAAGCGCAGTTAATATTTAATTGGCGGGCCGATGCAGATGATGTTGCTCAACATCTCCATGCTCATCCAACCCTCTCTGAGGCGATGGGTGAGGCTCATATGGCCCTTGCTGGAAAGCCGCTTCACGCTCATGGCTAGAGAGTTTCGGTTAGGCTTTTTATCATCAGATGGGTTGCTCGTTAGAATAAGTATTAGATACCAACAAAGGGGCGTTTAGAGAAAATGTCGTTTTCAGTAAAGATGCCAGCTCTCGGTGAGAGCGTAACTGAGGGAACTGTAACCCGTTGGCTAAAAGCCGAAGGTGATCAAGTTGCACTCGATGAACCGTTACTAGAGGTCTCAACCGATAAAGTCGATACTGAAATTCCATCACCTGCTGCCGGTAAATTAGAGAAGATTTTAATTCCAGTAGATAGCGTCGTTGCTGTCGGAACTGAACTTGCTCTAATCGGTGATGGCGCATCATCACCAAGTGCTCCAGTTGCAGCTGCTCCAGCTCCAGCACCAACACCAACACCAGCACCAACACCAGCGCCTGCACCAGTTGTGCAAGCACCGATTGTTCAGGCCCCCGTTGTGCAAGCACCTGTTGCTCCAGTGGTCGCAGTTGAAAAGCCAGTTCCTGCTCCGCCAAAGACTCCGCCGCCACTTCTTCCAAAACCTACAGCTGGATCTGTGCTTGATGATTCCTATGTAACTCCTATTGTTAGAAAACTTGCCAGTGAAAATGGCGTTGATCTCTCTCGAGTAAGTGGCACGGGAGTTGGCGGAAGAATCCGAAAAGAAGATGTTATGGCAGCCGTATCTCGCCCAACTCAAGTGGCTGCATCAGCTGGAGCGCAAACTTTTTCTGCTCCAAGTGAAGTGCGAACCCAATCTGTTGCGGTTTCTCCGCTTCGTGGCACAACAGTAAGCATGTCAAGACTTAGAAAAGTCATCGCGGCAAGAATGCTGGAATCTCTCTCTGTTAGCGCCCAGCTCACAACAGTTATTGAGGTTGATATCACCAAGATTGCTCGTCTGCGCGAAAAAGCTAAAGCAACCTTTGAAGGTCGCGAAGGTGTGAAATTAACTTATCTGCCATTTTTTGCAGTAGCAGTATGTGAAGCGCTTAAACAACATCCAGTTGTTAATGCTTCAGTAGAAGGCGATCAGATTACTTATCATGGAGCCGAGCACCTAGGTATTGCAGTTGATACCGAGCGCGGTCTATTAGTCCCAGTGATTCGTGATGCTGGAGATCTCAATATGGGTGGCATTGCAAGAAGAATTGTTGATGTGGCTTCAAGAACTAGAGATAACAAGATCTCGCCAGATGATTTAGGTGGCGGCACATTTACCATCACAAATACTGGATCCCGAGGAGCACTCTTTGATACTCCAATAATTAACCAACCTCAAGTAGCAATCTTGGGAGTTGGCGCTGTTGTTAAGCGCCCAATGGTTGTTAAGGGAGAAGATGGCGGAGAGACGATCGCTATTCGCTCCATGGTCTATCTTGCACTTTCCTATGATCATCGAATTGTCGATGGCGCAGATGCTGCAAGATTCTTAACTACTCTTAAAGATCGCTTGGAAGAGGGTCGTTTCGAATCTGATCTAGGGCTGTAAATGTCCTTGCCACAGCGCATCGCCATCACTGGTGCTTCAGGTTTAATTGGTACGGCGCTTGTCGGCCATCTAAAGTCTGAAGGCCACACCGTTCAAAAACTTGTAAGGCGAAAAGTAGTCTCCCCCGATGAAGTCTTCTGGGATCCTAGAAGTGGAGATATTGATCTAGCAGCCCTAGAAGGCGTTGATGCAATCATCCACCTAGCCGGGGCAAATGTTGGCGATAAGAGATGGACTAAGAGATATCGTGCAGAGATTTTAAATTCACGACTCCTTGGCACCACAACAATTGCTAATGCTGTTTCAAATCTTAAGCCTGATGTTTTTATCTCTGCCAGTGCTATTGGTTGGTATGGCGAAACAGGAAATAGAGCGGTGAGTGAATCAGATCGGCCAGGAGATGATTTTTTAGCAGCGGTTTGTAAGCAGTGGGAGGCAGCAGCTGATCTTGCGACAAATACTAGAGTGGTAAAGATTAGAACCGGACTTGTTTTGGATTCAACAGGTGGAGCGCTAGGAAAGATGCTTCCCCTATTTAAGTTTGGTGTTGGTGGAAAGTTAGGTAGTGGAAAACAATGGTGGTCCTGGATCACACTTCATGATCTTGTTGAAGCGATCTGCTTTCTCTTAGAGAAGCCAGTAAGCGGCGCGGTAAATCTCACCGCTCCAAATCCAGCAACCAATCAAGAATTTACTTCAGCCCTTGCAAGAGCGCTAAAGCGTCCCGCGCTAATTCCAGTTCCAGGCTTTGCCCTAAAAATCGCCCTGGGAGGTTTTTCAAGTGAAGTATTAGGTTCAAAGAAAGTTCTACCAACTGCGCTATTAGATGCTGGTTTTAATTTTGATTATCCTCACTTGGCTCCAGCCCTAAATGCGCTACTTTCAGAGTAGGCCTTACCTAATACTTATTTGGCGCGCTTGATCAATAATTCTGGCAACGCTAAGTGATAGCTCTCGACTTATTGGAAGCTCGCCGCCATGTTCAATAGAAAGCCTTACCTCGTTATAAAAGGCTGGATAAAAGCCAGGTTCTCCTCGATAAGAAAATGAGTCACTTCCCTTATAAATCTTTGCGCTACTTGTAATCTCATCACCATCTATCCACTGACCAGCTTGGGCTCTAAATCCCCTTCTTAAAATCTCCTCTTGCTTATCAAGTTCAGTAATTACCAAACTGGCCTTATCGCCATTAAGCCGAATCTTTGGCCCAGGGTTTCCGCTAAGCGCGCTGGCCGAGAGATAAGAATCAACGCCATTATCGTGCTTTAAAACCAGAAGCACATCATCATCACTTGCGCCGCGAACGCTTCTTACACTTGAGAACACCACCTCTGCTGGGCCAAACCAATCAAGAGCAGTTGATACTAAATGGCTTTGCAGATCAAGTAGTAGCCCGCCGCCAGCTTCAAAAGAGGTGCTCTCGCGCCAAGCTAGAGGATTAATCTCTGGTCTAAATCTTTCAAATCTTGACTCGAGACGAAAAATATTTCCAATTTCTCCCTGCTCGATTATCTTCTTAATAGTTAAGGAGTCAGAGTCCCAGATCCGATTGAAAAACACCGTTAAGAGCACACCGCTTTGCTCAGCTGCATCATAAAGGCTCAGGGTTTCGTAGTAGTCACGTCCCATAGGTTTATCAACAACTGTATTGATTCCAGCTCTAATTGAAGCGAGTGCGTGCTCGCTGTGAAACTCGTTAGGTGTTGCTACAACGATTAAATCTAGATCCTCTGAAATGAGCTCATCTATTGAATTAACTATTACTGCATTTGGAAAATCTTGTTGGGCAGCAGCCTTCTTCTCAAGTGATCTAGCGCATATTGCTGTTACATGAAATCCAGCGGCAAGAAGTGTCGGACCATGGAAGCAGCGACCAGCTATTCCATAGCCAATTATTCCCGCCTTCATCTAGAGAGAAGTTTTAGTTCTCTTGATGTTGAAGCTTTGATGGCCACCAGATCTTTGGTCCAATTACTCGCACCAAAGCTGGAACCAAAAGTGAGCGAACAATGATCGTATCTAGAAGAACGCCAAATGCGACAGCAAATCCCAGCTCTGCCAAAAAGACCAGCGGCAAGATTCCAAGAACTCCAAAGGTTGCTGCAAGAACTATTCCAGCTGAGGTGATAACCCCGCCAGTTACAGTTAAGCCTTTAATTATTCCGGCCCTAGTTCCGATCTTTAACGATTCTTCTCGGACTCGAGTCATTAAGAAGATGTTGTAATCAATGCCGAGTGCCACCAAGAAAATGAAGGCAAAGAGCGGGAAGGCCGCGTCAGTGCCAGCAAATCCAAATACATGATCAAATACCAGCGCGCAGACTCCAAGAGTTGCTGCAAAGGAAAGAACCACAGTTATTAGAAGGAGCGCAGCTGCAAGGATACTTCTAAGCAAGAAGCCAAGAATTACGGCAATCAACAGCAACACGATTGGAATAATCACTCGATTATCTCTACGTGATGATTGATCGACGTCATAGCCAATTGCGCTCTGTCCACCTACCAAGATATTGGGATTCACTTCTTTAGCAGCTTGGCGAATCAAGGGAATACTCTCTTTGCCTTCAGCAGAATCCGGAGCAACCTTTAAGGTGGCATAGAGCACTACTTTTCCATCAACTACTTTTAGTTCAGAAGTTGGCCGCTGTGTAAGTGGATCTACATTTGTTAGCGGCACGACAGATGCAACGTTTGAAACCCGTCCAATCGCTGCTGCAGCTGAGGCAATATCTGCTTGATCAACAACAATTTCTACTGGAGTGCCCTCACCACTTGGGAAATGCTCCCCTAGCTTTTCTAGTCCAATAACTGAATCAGTTCGGGTAGTAAATGCTTCACTCTGAGAAAGGCCGTCTGATTTCAAAGTTACCGAGAAGCCAGCAAAAATCAAGAGAGCAAGACCAGTGCTTATCCAAACCGCCTTGGGCCGACGATCAACCAAGTTACCAACTTTGGACCAGAGTCCTGAGAGCTTTTCATCAACATCATCAAATCGTGGAATCTTTGGCCAGAAAATCCAGCGACCAAAAACGATAAGGAGGGCTGGGAGTAGAGTCAATACTGCAAGCATCGAAGATGCAATTCCAATGGAACCAACTGGGCCAAGACCGCGATTACTTGAAAGATCGCTCAGAAGAAGAACCAGAAGACCAGCAATAACAGTAGAACCAGAGGCAATTATTGGTTCGACCACTCCTCGCAGCGCAATTTTCATTGATTCAAATCGGGATTCATGATGATGTAACTCTTCGCGATATCTAGCAATTAATAGCAACGCATAATCGGTGGCAGCTCCAAGGACAAGAACATCAAGGATTCCTTGAGTTTGACCATTTAGATCAATAATGTCCTCCCTTGCTAGGTAATAAACAATCATTGTGGCAATACCCAAGGCGCTTCCGGCAGTAAAGAGTGGGAGTATCCATAGAACTGGTGAGCGATAGACAATTATAAGAATGATTGCCACAACTATCAGAGTTGTTTGCAATAGCCTGGTATCAATTGAACCAAAGGCTTCAAATAGATCAGCAAAGAGTCCGGCAGGGCCAGTTACATGAGTGGTTATTCCTGCTGATGCAAATTCCTTCTCCATGTCTTCTCTAATGAATTCAATAATCTTTGGAAAAACAGGCTCTCCATCAATATTGGCATCAGCGACAGCAAAATCTAATTGTGCATTAATCAATATCGCTTTGCCATCTTGGGCTGGAATGGGAGTGAGAGGAACCCCTTGTGCAAAGTAAGTGCTCAACGGTTTTCCAGTGGCAGGAAGAGTTCTGCTTGGCAAAGTTGCTGCGTACTGATTTACCTTCTCAAAAGCTTGGGCATTAGTTGCAGGATTTAAGTCTCCCAGCAGTAAGAGCAGCGCAGGAAATAGTTGATCATCCTGCGAAGAGAACTTAACTAGAACTTCGCCAGCGATAGTTGATTCAGCGCTATCGGGCAGGAATGCTGAGTTATCATTTTCTTGGACTGTCGAAATCTTGGAAAAGGCTCCCCCGGCAAAGCCGCCAATTGATAACCAGGCCAAAATCGAGACAATTGCTATCCATAAAGCCTTGCGACCTTTAACTCTTGTTTTATTCTTCCCGCTCAATACTTCCTGACTCACAGCATCTCCTTGTAATCTCGCGCTTCGCTGGTTTTAGGGTGATTTAGGCTACTGTCCACCCGTACTCTTCACGCCCTAGTAGCAAAATTATAGTGCTCGTTGAGCCAAGGGCTGCTCATTAAAGTTAGGCTCTACCTGTGACTATGCAAGCTCTCTCTGAGACTAAAGAAGAGTTATTGGCCATTGCCCCTCAGCGCCTTGGGTTAATAGATTATGAACAGGCGCTTACAATTCAACGGAAAGTTCATCAAGAAGTGGTGGAAGAGCTAAGTCCTAACACCCTGATTTTACTTCAACACCCACCGGTATTTACTGCCGGGCGGAGAACGCTAGCTAATGAGCGACCAATTGATGGCTCCAAGGTAATTGATGTTGATAGAGGTGGAAAGATCACATTCCATGGCCCTGGACAAATTGTGGGTTATCCGATTGTTAAATTAAAAAAGGCAAATGATGTTGTCGGCTTTGTTAGACAGCTCGAGAAAGCGCTGATTCAAATCTGTCAGGAATTCA
>CANNDP010000007.1 GCA_947503395.1 Actinomycetota bacterium | reverse complement strand
ATCAAGCAGCGGTATATGAAAGTAATTCTGGCGCGCTAATTCCTGGAATGATCTTGGGGGATACCTCACTTCAAAGCGAAGAATTTACTAAGCAGATGCGCCGCTCTGGCCTTGCTCATCTCACAGCAGTTAGTGGCGCAAATTTTGCCATTGTTAGCGCGCTAGTTTTCTTTATTCTGCGACTAGTTATTTCAAATCTTGGCGTCAGGATAGTTACTACGGGATTAATTCTCTTTCTCTTCCTACTTTTAGTTAGGCCATCGCCCTCAGTTTTACGGGCAGGGCTAATGGCTCTTGTAGTTTTATTGGCAATTGCCACTGGCAATCGAGCAAATGCCGCAGCCGCCTTATCTAGCGCAGTAATTGTTCTACTTCTCTTTGATCCCTTTCAGGGACAAGATCCTGGCTTCATCCTCTCTGTTCTTGCTACCGCTGGTTTGATATTTCTCTCACCTGGAATTAAGGCATACCTACTTAGATTTCTACCATCTTGGTTGGCTGAAATTGTTGCGGTTTCAACTGCTGCAACCCTGCTCTGCACTCCCTATCTGATTGCCTTTACCGCCCAAGCTCCACTCTTTGCTATTGGATTTAATATCGTGACCTCACTTTTAGTAGCTCCGGTGACCGTTCTCGGTTTTCTTTCAGTGCTCACTCTTCCAATCGCCTTTCTATCAGAGGGGCTATTGGCTATTGCAGAGTTTCTAGCTCGTTGGATTGCCTATATTGCATCACTCTCTGATCAAACGCCAACGCTTTCGCTCTCACATCAACTTCTTCTGATAACTCTGGCTCTAGTTATTGCAGTTTTATTCTTTGCCCCTTTGAGAAGAATTGCAATCGCAGCACTAGTTGCACTTATCCTTTTTGGAATATTTAGTAAGGCTAGCTTTCCGGGAGATGCTTGGCGCATAGTGCAATGCGATGTTGGTCAGGGTGATGCTCTGGTGCTAAAGATTTCTGATAGTAGCGCTCTGCTATTTGATGCTGGCCCTGACCCTGATCTACTTGATCGTTGTTTAAAGAGCATTGGTATCAAGCATTTGCCACTAATTGTCTTAAGTCATAATCATGCTGATCATTACTATGGGGTTTCCGGAGCTTTAAGAAAGCGAGAGATTGGACAGATCTGGAGTAATGGGAATATCTCTAGAGCGGAGCTCTCTAACTACGAAGTATCAGAGGTTGGAGCTGGCGATATTGCAAGAATTGATGATGTATCGCTAGAGGTTCTTTGGCCACCTGCAGCTGCCTCTAATTTTTCGAATCTATCTGGCGATGGATCTCAGGAAAATAATCGCTCACTTGTAATTCTTGCCCAAGTGGGGCAGGTAAAGATATTAATTACTGGTGATATTGAACCTGAAGCACAAGAGGAGATTGCAAAGAGATATGACCTAGCTGGCATTTCAATATTGAAGGTTCCCCATCATGGCTCACGTTTTCAAAGCGAACTCTTCCTGCGGCAAATCTCGCCAGAGATCTCAATTATTAGCGTGGGTGAGTCAAATAGTTATGGCCATCCCGATTCGTCCCTTGTGGAGAAGCTAAGGGATATGGGCTCTAGGGTTTATCGAAGCGATAAGGATGGGCCAATTTCACTGTCCTGGAGGTTTGATGAGGGGGCGATGGGCTATATATTCACTACTAGGAATGTAGGAAGGAAGTGGTGGCAGATTCAATGGCTCTAGCAAACCTCTTACTTATCCATGGCGCAGAGAGCGTTTTAGCAGATCGCGCCCTAGCCGATGCGCTAGTTGCACGTGTTGATTATGAGAAAACTGTCTTAGAAGGTGCTGAATTAGAAATCGGCGGCTTTGCCTCAGCAATTGCTCCTTCACTCTTTGCAGATAAACGCGTTGTTGTTTTAAAAGACTTACAAGATTTAATCAGCGAGGTGCAAGAAGAAGTAGAAAATTACTTAGCAGCACTTGATTCCTCGCTTCATATAATTTTTATTCATAAGGGCGGAGTTAAAGGAAAAGCACTTCTGGAAAAGATTAAGAAGTTAAAGCCCGAGATAATTCTCTGTGAGGCGATGAAGAAAGAGAGTGATAAAGCAAGCTTTGTCGCCCAGGAATTTGAAAGGCGAGGACGCAAGATTTCATCAGCTGCAATTAGCGCCCTAGTTGATGCAACAGGAAGTGACACAAGAGAGCTAGCAGCGGCTTGTAGTCAGATTGCTTTTGATACCAGCGCTGCCAAAGCGGTGATTGATGAAGAAGATGTTGCTCTTTATTATCAGGGAAGAGTTCAAGCCACAGGCTTTGATGTAGCAGATGCAACATTGGCGGGAGATAGCAGAGCTGCGCTGATTTCACTAAGAAATGCCCTTGATACTGGAGTTGATCCAATAATGATTCTCTCTGCAATCACTTCATCAATTAGGGCGCTTGCAAAAGTCTCAGGAGCTCCGCGCGGGGCCAATGCCTTTCAACTTGCTGGCTCTCTTGGCCTTGCCCCCTGGCAGATTGATAAAGCTAGGCGCCAGTTAGGAAAGTGGACTCCAGCGCTAATTGCATTCTCGGTTGGTGAATTAGCAAAAGCAGATGTGGCCATTAAAGGAGCTGAGGCCGACCCGCTCTACGCCCTGGAGCGAAGCGTTCTGGCAATTGCCGGCAAAGTAGGGCGGAAATAGGCGGTATTTGGCAAGGCTGAGAATCTCGGTTTGAGTCGAGATAACTCTGGCTGATACCCTGCCGCGTTGTAATTCACTCAAATGGAAGGCTTTAAGTTCGTGGCAAATATCAAGTCCCAGATCAAGAGAATCAAGACCAACGATAAGGCTCGCCTGCGTAACAAGTCAGTGCGCTCCTCATTTAAGACCGCTATCCGCCGCTTCCGTGATTCCCTTACTGCAGGAGATTCAAAGCTTGTCGCCACTGAGCTATCAAATGCCTCTCGTGAACTCGATATCGCGGTATCAAAAGGCGTAATACATGCCAATCAAGCTGCTAATAAGAAGTCAGCTATGGCTAAGTCAGCCCACAAAGCTGGCGTTCGTTAATCCAGCCAACTCTCTCAAACAAAGTAGGCGATAGGCATGCCTGCAATTGACTTAAGTAAAGCGCCGCAGCCTGCTGCAACTAACCCAGAGCAGATTCGTAATTTCTGCATCATTGCCCATATTGATCACGGCAAGTCCACTCTGGCAGATCGAATGCTTGGAATAACTGGAGTTGTTGAGGCGCGAAATATGCGAGCCCAATATCTAGATCGAATGGATATTGAACGTGAGCGCGGAATTACTATCAAGAGCCAAGCTGTTCGTCTTCCTTGGAAATCAGCTCTTGATGGCAAGGAATACATTCTAAATATGATTGATACCCCAGGACATGTTGATTTCACTTACGAAGTATCAAGATCTCTTGCAGCATGTGAAGGCGCTATTTTATTAGTGGATTGTGCGCAAGGTATTGAAGCTCAAACTCTGGCAAATCTTTATCTAGCGATGGAAAATAATTTAACGGTAATTCCAGTATTAAATAAGATTGATCTTCCCTCTGCTCAACCAGATAAGTTTGCAATTGAATTATCTAAGCTAGTTGGATGCAAACCTGAGGATTGCTTGCGCGTCTCTGGAAAATCAGGAATTGGCGTTGAAGAACTCTTAGATCAAATTATTGCTCAAATTCCACCTCCAAAAGGAAATCCGCAGGGTCCTGCCAGAGCCTTAATCTTTGACTCGGTCTATGACACCTATCGCGGCGTCGTGACATATGTTCGCGTATTTGATGGACATCTCTCACCCAGAGAGCAGATCCAGATGTTTTCAACTGGAGTTAAGCATGAGTTATTGGATATTGGAGTTATCTCGCCAGAGCCAGTATCAAGTAAGGGCCTTGGAGTTGGTGAGGTGGGTTATCTAATCACTGGCGTAAAAGATGTTCGCCAATCAAGAGTTGGAGATACGGTAACAACTTTCCATAAACCAGCACTTGAAGCGCTCTCTGGCTATAAAGATCCAAAACCTATGGTTTTCTCAGGTCTATTTCCCATTGATGGCGATCAATATCCATTGCTTCGAGATGCGCTGGATAAATTACAGCTAAATGATGCAGCTTTAGTCTATGAGCCAGAAAATTCTGCAGCCCTTGGCTTTGGATTTAGATGTGGCTTTTTAGGACTTCTCCATATGGAAATTGTTAGAGAGCGGCTAGAGCGCGAGTTTGATCTAACGCTAATTTCAACTGCTCCGAATGTGGTCTACACAGTTACAACTGAGACCGGGCAAGAGTTAATTGTCACCAATCCCAGCGAGTATCCCAATGGAAAAGTAGCCGAGGTCAGGGAGCCAATAGTTAAAGCAACAATTCTTTCTCCAACTGATTACATCGGAACGATTATGGAGCTTTGCCAGCAGAGACGAGGTGCTCTAAATGGCATGGATTATCTATCTGAAGATCGTGTAGAGATTCGCTACACCTTGCCACTTGCCGAAATCGTCTTTGATTTCTTTGATCAACTAAAGTCAAGAACAAAGGGTTATGCCTCACTGGATTATGAACCAATCGGCGAGGCTGAAGGAGATTTAGTCAAGGTTGATATTTTGCTTCAAGGAGAGACTGTTGACGCATTTAGTTCAATTGTTCACCGCGAGAAGGCTTATACCTATGGAGTCATGATGACTTCTAAACTTAGAGAGCTAATTCCAAGGCAGCAATTTGAAGTGCCGATTCAGGCAGCTATTGGCGCCAAAATCATTGCCCGCGAAACAATTCGCGCCATTCGAAAAGATGTTTTAGCAAAGTGTTATGGCGGGGATATCTCTCGTAAGCGCAAACTTTTAGAGAAGCAGAAAGAGGGAAAGAAGCGCATGAAGATGGTGGGAAGAGTTGAAGTACCACAAGAGGCATTCATCGCTGCGCTTTCAACCAATGCTGATGAAGAGAGCGGAAAGGTGAAGAAATAGCGTGAGCCAGCGGCTCTCCTTCTACATTCACATCCCTTACTGCGCTAAAAGATGCGGTTACTGTGATTTCAACACCTATACCCCGAGTGAATTAAAAAGCGGAGATTTAGACTCGCTTTCATCTTCCTACATTGATTCAGCGTTAAAAGAGATTGAGATGGCCGCTCAAATAGCTGGTCCTGCGTTTGTCCCCACGATTTTCTTTGGCGGAGGAACTCCCTCACTTCTACCGGCTGCGCAATTAGCACGAATAATTGATGCAATCAAAAGCAGATTTACTCTAGATAAAGATATTGAGATAACACTTGAGGTAAACCCAGATTCGGTCGCGCAAGAATTTCTAGATGAAATTAAGAGCGCTGGAGCAACACGAATTTCTATGGGAATGCAATCTGCTGTTGGCTCAGTGCTAAAAGTTCTAGATAGAACCCATAATCCTGAAAATGTTGAACGCGCAGTTTCAATGGCGAGAGCTGCTGGATTTGAACATGTAAGCGTGGATCTAATCTATGGCTCACCTGGTGAAACTATGGATGAATGGCGAAGAAGTGTTGAGTATGCACTTGCGCTAGATATCGATCACATCAGCGCTTATGCCTTGATTGTAGAAAAAGGAACAAAGCTGGCGGCTCAAATAAATCGCGGCGAGTTAACAATGCCGCCAGATGATCAGAGCGCTGATAAGTATTTGCTTGCTGATCAACTCTTTGAGGCAGCAGGATTTAATTGGTATGAGTTGAGCAATTGGAGTAAACCTGGTGGGCAGTGTCGCCATAACATCGCTTATTGGGATGGTTCCTTTTGGTGGGGAGTTGGGGCAGGAGCTCACTCCTATTTAAATGGCAAACGTTGGTGGAATGTAAAACATCCAAGTTCTTATCAGGAGAAAATCTTGCAGGGCCAGAGCCCAGAGTTAAGTCATGAGATATTGACGCCAGAGAATCTCTCTGATGAATTCATCATGCTACAAATCAGAAGACGTGAGGGAATTCTGCATAATCGTCTAAGTTCTGCACAGATTGCTAAGGCTGAAGAGTTTCTTAGCTCTGGTTATCTAGATAGTGCAAGTTGGCAAGATATGAGATTGGTATTGAGCAGAGATGGGCGCTTGATTGCCGATAAAATCGTGCGCGAGTTAGTCTTGTAGTAACTTTGCCTTATGGCCACTATGCATACCGTCATTACCCTTCTACTAGCCCTGATTTTTCTCATTGCAGGCCTATCAAAAGCAAGTGGCAGCAGCGCGGGGCTCTCTGGAACTAGAGATGTGGGTTTTCCAGATGGACTTGCAAGGCTAGTTGGAATATTTGAAACCCTCGCCTCTACATCCCTGATTATTGGTTTTGCTCTTGATAACTCTGATTTGAAACTCTACGGCTATGTGATTATCTGGTTTGTAATGGCTGGCGCAATATTCTTTCATTTTAGAGCCAATAAGATTAGAACAGGATTTCCTGCGATGTTATTAATTGTTTTGGCAACTTTAGGCATTGCAACGTTTTAATGAGAATGAATAGGAATTTCTAGAAGATGGAAAGCAGACAGCTTGAGATCCTAAGGGCCATAGTTGAGGAGTATGTGGCCACAGAGGAGCCAGTCGGTTCTAAGATAATTTCAGAAAAGAGCGCTCTAGGAATTTCTTCAGCGACTATTCGAAATGAGATGTCGATTCTTGAAGGCCAAGGCTTGATTACTCAGCCACATACCAGCGCTGGAAGAATTCCAACTGATAAGGGATACCGTTTATTTGTAGATAAAATTGCAACAGTAAAACCTCTATCAAGCGCAGAACGTAGAGCCATCGAAACATTTCTTGAGGGCGCTAATGATCTAGATGACATCGTGATGAGAACTGTTCGACTTCTTGCCCAAGTTACAAAGCAGGTAGCAGTTGTTCAATACCCACTTCTAACCAAATCTCGAGTAAGGCATATTGAGTTAGTCCTGCTAACACCATCTAGATTGATGCTGGTGCTAATTACTACCACTGGCCGGGTTGAGCAGCGAGTACTTGAGCTTCCTTATGATCTAAGTGATGCACTTTTGGCAGATTTGCGGCAGAGATTAAATGCGGCCGTTGTTGGCAAAGCGATGTCCGATGTTGGACAAGATCTTGAGGCGATATTGGCCCACTTTGGCAAAAATGAGAGAACTTCAACTGCTCTGATAATTTCAAACTTGATTGAGATGGCGATTGAAAGGCCTGAGGAGAAAGTAGTTTTAGCCGGCGCAGCAAATCTTGCTAGATCAAATAGCGAGTCATCGGCAGAGATTCATGGAGTATTAGAGGCGCTAGAGGAGCAAGTAGTTTTACTAAGACTTCTTAGTGATGCTGGAGATACGATGCGAGTCCGTATTGGAGCTGAGCAGGCAGAGAGTGGATTGCAGCGCACTAGCTTGGTTTCAATGGGCTATGGAATAGATGGTAATTCACTTGGCGCACTTGGAATTATTGGCCCTACCAGAATGGATTACTCATCTTCAATGTCTGCTGTTAATGCAGTTGCTAGATATGTCGGTAGATTTTTGATGGATAGCCAGTGATGAGTGATCTCTATAAAGCTTTAGGCGTTGAACGAAATGCTTCACAAGATGAGATAAAGAAGAGCTATCGTAAATTAGCTCGCGAGCTTCACCCAGATGTTAATCCAGATCCAAAAGTGCAAGATCGCTTTAAAGAAATTACTGCCGCCTATGAAATCTTAAGTGATCCGGAAAAACGCAGTAACTATGATCGAGGCGGCGACAATTTTGCTGGCTTTGGTGGCGGCTTCGGCGGATTTAGCGACATTATGGATGCTTTCTTTGGGGGAGGCGGAAATCCAAGAGGTCCAAGAGCAAGAACTCGTCAGGGTCAAGATGCATTAATTAGAACCACAATTACCTTAGCTGAGGCATGTTTTGGAACTGAACGTGAAATTGGAGTTGAAACGGCAATCATCTGCACAAAATGCGGCGGTGATGGCTGCGCGCCTGGAACCTCTCCGAGCACATGCGACATTTGCCGAGGACGAGGCGAGATTCAACAAGTTACTAGATCTTTTATCGGACAAGTAATGACATCAAGGCCATGTGGAACCTGCCAAGGTTTTGGAACTGTAATCCCGCAGGTCTGCACTGAATGTTCTGGAGACGGTCGGGTAAGGGCGCGTAGAAACGTTTCAGTGAAAATTCCAGCTGGAGTTGAAACAGGAAATCGAATGCAGCTATCTGGTCAGGGCGAAGTTGGCGCAGGCGGCGGACCTGCAGGAGATTTATATGTTGAGATGATCGTTCAAGAACATGAATATCTCCTTCGCGATGGCGATAACCTGCATCTCGCCGTTTCAGTTCCAATGACATCAGCAGCCCTTGGAAGTGAGATGAATATTGAAACCCTAGATGGTGAGATAAATATCGAGATTAAATCTGGCACTCAAAGTGGAGATGTGATTGCGGTCAAAGGCAAAGGCATGACTAAGTTGCGCGGAGGTGGCAGAGGAGATCTCTATGCCCATGTAAGCGTTGAAGTTCCTAGCAAGTTATCTAAAAAAGAGAGTGATTTACTAAAGGAATTTGCCACATTGCGTAGTGAAGATAAAAGTTCAAACAAGATGAAGTCAAATAAGGAAGATGGCCAGGGCAGCTCTGGTTTCTTTGGTAAGTTCAAAGAGGCGTTTAGAAACTAATGCTTCCAGTATTTATCGTCGACGAGCTGCCAGATAAGGGCGAGTTATTTGTTTCAGGCGATGAAGCCCACCATGCAATCAACGTAACAAGGATAAAAGTCAATGAGATCATTGCCTTAACCGATGGCAAAGGCCGCAAAGTCAGCGTTGAAGTAACTTCCATAACCAAGAAATCCTTTTCTGCAAAGGTATTAACGGTCCAAGACTTTCCCGCCTCTAAAATTTGGCTAACTGTTATGCAGGCTTTAACTAAAGGCGATAGAGCGCGAGAAACAATAGAGTTATTAACTGAGGCAGGAGTCGATGAGATTATTCCTTGGAGCGCCAATCGCTCCATTGGTCAATTTAAAGATGAACAAGATTCACTAGATAAATGGCGGAGTTGGGCAAGAGAGTCCACTAAGCAATCACGGAGAGCTTGGTTTCCAAAGATCTCAACTCTACAAAGTGGAGTTAGCGCAAGTGAAGTCTTATTAGATTTTGATTTAACGCTTCTCTTTCACGAATCTGACGGAGGAAAGTTGTCGGATCTGCTAGCTAAAGCTCAGAGTGAGAAGAATTTAAACAAAGTCTTGCTAATCATTGGGCCCGAAGGTGGAATTAGCGATGAAGAGGCTAAAGCCTTTTTAGAGCGCGGAGCTCTCTCAGTAGCAATGGGACTTCCAATCTTTCGCTCTGCTCACGCCGGGGCAGCAGCTCTTGCTGCAGTACAAACTGGCCTTGGAATCTGGTAGAGATAACCCATGAAATGCCTCTTTTGCGCAATAGTTAATGGCGAAATACCTGCCGATATAGTTAGGCAGAGCGATAATGTTTTAGCATTTAACGACATAAATCCTGTGGCGCCAACTCATATTTTGATAATTCCTAAGATTCACTCTGAGAATGCAGCTGAGTTAACTCTTGCAAATCCAGAAGTTCTAATCGAGTGCTTTGAGATGGCTGCAAGTATTGCCAAAGAACGAGAGTTAAATGGCTATCGAACCGTCTTTAATACTGGAGCTGATGGTGGCCAAAGCGTATTTCACGCTCATCTGCATCTTCTTGGTGGTCGTGCACTGAGCTGGCCCCCTGGATAGAATTGGCGTAATGGATCGAATCACTCTAACGCTACCTAGCGATATCTCCAGCGTTTCAATAACTGGGCCAAACGATTCCTACATCAAGGCAATTGAGAGCGCATTTCATGATGTGGCAATTACGGTTAGAGGAAATGAAGTAATTCTTCGTGGAAGTACCCAAGGATGCGAGCGCGTAAAGCAGCTGATTCAGAGTTTTCTAACCGTTATTCGAACTGGACAGCCATTAAGTGATGACGCTGTTAGACGCTCAATAGCAATGATCAATGATGGAAGCTCTCCCGCTGAAGTTTTGACTTTAAATATATTAAGTAATCGTGGCAAAACAATTAGGCCCAAAACCTCGAATCAAAAGCGCTATGTCGATGCGATAGATAAAAATACCGTGACCTTTGGAATTGGACCTGCAGGAACTGGTAAGACATATCTTGCGATGGCAAAGGCAGTTCAATCTCTTCAAGCCAAACAGGTAAATAGAATTATTCTTACCCGTCCTGCAGTTGAAGCTGGAGAGAGACTTGGTTTCTTGCCAGGAACTCTCCATGAAAAAATTGATCCCTATCTTCGCCCGCTTTTTGATGCCCTACATGACATGCTAGATCCTGAGGCGATTCCTCGTTTAATGTCAGCAGGAACTATTGAAGTTGCTCCTCTTGCATATATGAGAGGTCGAACTCTTAACGATTCATTTATTATCTTGGATGAGGCTCAAAATACCTCTCCTGAGCAGATGAAGATGTTTTTAACCAGACTTGGATTCTCATCAAAGATGGTTATTACTGGCGATATAACCCAGATAGATCTTCCCAGCCATCAGGATTCGGGATTGAAGATTGTGCGCGATATTTTAGAGGGAATTGATGATATTTCTTTTATGGATTTAACTTCAGAGGATGTAGTCAGACATCGATTGGTAAGTGAAATTGTTGATGCCTATGGACGTTTTGATAATTTAGTTGCTGGAAATAGAGCAGATAGACGAGAGAATAAGCCACGTTCGCTAAGGAGTGATCGCTAACTTACTTAAGACCATTAGGTAAAGTGCGAAATGAATATAGAACTTAGTAATCTAACTGATTCTAAATGTGATTTAGAGCGCCTTAAATCAATTGCTCACTTCACTATTTTGGCCCAAGGTGTTCATCCTGACTCTGAGCTCAACATCTCTTTGCTAGATGAAGATGAGATGAGCGCACTTCACCTTCGCTGGATGGAGGAAGATGGACCAACTGATGTTCTGGCATTTCCAATGGATGAAGTAAAACCAAATTCAGCAACTCTTGGCCCTGCAATGCTGGGAGATATTGCTCTCTGTCCAACTTATGCCAATAGGAATGCGCTTAAGGTTAATTCCAGCCTCCAAAATGAATTAGAATTGCTTACAGTCCATGGAGTTCTCCATCTTTTGGGATATGACCACATGAAAGCAGATGAGAAAGAAGTGATGTTCGCCTTGCAGGATAAATATCTAACTGAATGGAGAGCAAAACGGTGAGCCTTACTGAAGTTCTATCAGTAGTTGCCCTCTTACTTTTTGCCGGATTTTTAGCTGGCTCTGAGTCAGCAATTAACTCCATCTCTCGAGTATTTGTCGAAGAACTTGAGGTCAAGTCATCTAAATCAGCTGCTTGGGTTGCAAGGGTTATAAAAGAGCCGGCCCGCTATTTAAATGTGATTTTGTTTGTACGAAAAGCATCAGAATTAACAGCAACAGTCATTGTCGCGCAAGCCTTCATTGTTTTATTTGAACCAATTGCGCTAGCGATGTTCATCGCCGTAGCTACCATGGTCGTTCTCTCCTACGTAGTTGTTGGGGTTGGTCCAAGGACTTTGGCAAAACAAAATGCTGGTCGATGGATTATTCCGGCCTGCGTGGTTGCGGTAGTAATGTCAAAAATCTTAGGACCATTAACTACGCTCTTAATTGCAATAGGAAATGCAATAACTCCAGGAAAAGGATTTAAGTCTGGCCCATTTGCCAATGAGGCAGAGCTTCGTGATCTAGTTGACCAAGCCCATGAACGAGGGCTAGTTGAAGAGTCTGAGCACGAGATGATCCACTCAGTCTTTGAATTGGGCGATACTTTAGTTAGAGAATTAATGGTTCCAAGAACAGAGATGGTCTGGATTGAGGGAAACAAGAACTTAAGACAGGGTCTTTCCTTAGCACTTCGCTCTGGATTTACCAGAATTCCGGTGGTTGGCGAAAATCTTGATGAAATTCTTGGTATTGCCTATGTAAAAGATTTAGCAAGAAGGACTCATGAATATCGTGAGGCTGAGTTAACTGAATTGGTCAGCGACCACATTAGAGGCGCAACTTTTGTTCCAGAAACTAAGACTGCATCAGAGCTATTAAAGGAGATGCAGAGAGATCAGATTCACCTCGCAATTGTGGTTGATGAATACGGCGGAACTGCCGGTCTGATTACTATCGAAGATATTTTGGAAGAGATTGTTGGCGAGATTGCTGATGAATACGATGATGATGTAGAAGAGTTTGAATGGGTAACTACTTCTCAAGTTAGAGTCTCAGCTCGGCTTCATCTAGAAGACTTAGCAGATAAACTCGAATTTGAATTAAGCGAAGATGAGAAAGAAGATGTTGACACAATTGGTGGATTTGTAGCAAAGAGTTTGGGACGTGTGCCCATTCCTGGAAGCACAGTCACGCTTAAGGGCTGGGTTCTCACTGCCGAGCGTCCAATTGGAAGAAGACATCGAATCGCAACATTTCTAGTTGAGCGTCCAGCTGATCTAGTTCCTGACAAAGAGGTTTAGAGTTAGCTAATGCGCATTGTTAGATTCTCTCCTCCTGCTGGCTCAAAGCTAGGTAGCGATCCTCATTTTGGTCTCCTAGAAGATGATATGAGCATTACTGCAATTGCTAGCGACCCTCTATATGCCGGAATCTTTAAGCAAGAGGAAGTATTTGCACTTAATGAAGTCAAGCTTCTTGCCCCAGTAATCCCTAGAAGCAAAGTCGTCTGTGTTGGAAAAAACTATGCCGATCATGCAGCCGAGATGGGCGGGGAAGTACCTGCTGAGCCAATTATTTTTATCAAACCAAATACATCAGTAATCGGCCCAGAGGATTTGATTCAATGGCCAGATACAAGTGAGCGAATAGATCATGAAGCAGAGTTAGCAGTTGTCATCTCAAAGATTTGTAAAGAAGTGCCAAGAGAAAAAGTGAATGATGTCATTTTTGGCTACACCCTAGCCAACGATGTCACCGCAAGAGATCTACAGAAAAAAGATGGTCAGTGGAGTAGAGCAAAAGGCTTTGACACTTTTTGTCCTCTTGGACCATGGATTGACACCAATTTTGTCCCTGGAGATCAGTTAATTACTGCTCACGTTGATGGCGAACTTAAACAGAGCGCAAAGCTTTCAGATATGGTCTTTGATGTGCCATTTATTATCGAGTTTGTCACCAAAGTTATGACGCTGCTTCCAGGAGATGTGATTCTTACTGGAACTCCATCAGGAATTGGCCCGATGAATCCATCAGGTGAGGTAAGTGTCTCTATTGAAGGACTGGGAACGCTAAGAAATAGGGTCAGTAGCCGTGGCTAATTCATCGACTCGTGAGGTTAGAACTCGTTTTGCTCCATCTCCCACAGGAGATCTTCATGTGGGAAATATTAGAACTGCGCTTTTTGCATGGGCCTATGCCAGACATTGCTCTGGAAAATTGATTTTCCGTGTTGAAGATACAGATCGTGAGAGAGTCACTGATGAATATATTGCTCGCGCTATCGAAACCCTTAAGTGGCTGGGAATCAATTGGGATGAGGGCCCTGAAGTTGGGGGAGAACACGGCCCATATCTGCAATCTCAAAGGCTAGATGTTTATAAGCATTGGGCTGACATTTTTATTAAAAATGGTGATGCCTACCATTGCTACTGCTCAACCGAGGAGCTCGAGAAGAGACGCGATAAACAACGAGAGTTAAATCAAGCTCCGGGTTATGACGGAAAATGTCGCGAGCTGACAAGTAGTGAAATCGAAGCATTTATTAAAGAAGGTAGAGCTCCAGTAGTGCGCATGCGGATGCCAGATGGATCTACAACCTTTAACGATTTAATTAGAGGTGAAGTTAGCTTTGAGCATAAGTACGTTCCAGACTTTGTCTTGATGCGCGCTGATGGTTCTCCGCTTTATACCCTTGCTGTTGCCGTCGATGATGTCTTAATGAAGATTACCCATGTACTCAGGGGAGAGGATCTACTCTCATCAACCCCAAGACAGATTAGGGTCTATCAAGCGATGGGAGTTGAGACAGATGAGTTTCCAGTCTTTGCTCACCTGCCATTTGTTATGGGTCAAGATAATGCCAAGTTATCTAAGAGAAATGGCGAGGTCTCTATTGCTTGGTATCGAGAGTCAGGGTTTTTGCCTGAGGCAATCTGTAATTACTTAGCTCTTCTTGGTTGGTCCCCGGGTGATGATCGTGAAGATGTATCGATGAAGGAATTAGTTGAGCTATTTGAATTAGAGCGAGTTAATAGTTCGCCGGCAAGATTTGATATGAAGAAACTTGAAGCAATAAATGGCGAGAAGATTAGAAAATTAACTCTCGATGATTTCCTATCTAGGGCCCTTCCTTTCCTTCTTAAAGATGGGGTAGTCAGCGGCAAAGATGATGAGCTTAAAGTTCTTCGCCAAGCTCTTCCTATAATTCAAGAGCGGATTGCAAGAATGAATGAAGTTAGCGCCATGCTTAAATTTTTATTTACAGAGCAGCTCTCCTTCGATCAAGAAGCTAGCACTGCTCTCTTGGGTGATCAGGCGCAGGCTGTAATTGCTAAGTCTTTACAGGTTCTGCAGGGAGTAGATGATTGGAGCCATGGCTCTATTGAGGCGAAATTGCGCGAGGCGCTTATTGATCAGATGGCTCTTAAGCCGCGCCTTGCCTTCTCGCCAGTTCGCATCGCAGTCACTGGTAGCCATATATCACCGCCGCTTTTTGAATCAATGGAGCTACTAGGAAAACAGCGCTGCATTACGCGTCTAAAAGCAGCAGTTTCTTAAGGCGGAAAATTCAAGGTATTCTTAAGCCCCTCTTATAAGAGAAGTTGAGTAAAAATCTTTGCTTAAGTTTTCTAGTGAGAGTAAATGCTTTGGGGTATGGGGTAATTGGCAGCCCAGCTGATTCTGGTTCAGCTTGTCTAGGTTCGAGTCCTGGTACCCCAGCGGAAAAAACTTAATAGAACTTTTTTAGTTAAGAAGATAAATCTGGCTCCGTCGTCTAGTGGCCCAGGACTCTGGCTTCTCAAGCCAGCTACGGGGGTTCGAATCCCCTCGGAGCTACCAGGTATTAATTCTTCTTTGAAATATATTCACTAAGGCGATCTGCCGTTGCAACTAAAGCTGCAGCATGGATTCGACCTGGCTGTCTTCCAAGTCTCTCAATTGGACCACTAATACTTACTGCCGCAATTACTCGATTATTTGGACCACGCACTGGAGCTGATATTGAGGCCACCCCAGCTTCTCTCTCGCCAACGCTCTGTGCCCATCCACGTCTTCGCACTGCAGCAAGTGCTGCAGCATTAAATCTTGCGCCAGTTAAACCGCGATGTAATTTCTCTGCCTCTTCCCAGGCAAGAAGTATTTGAGCAGCAGATCCAGCGCTCATAGTTAGCGCTGCTCCAATTGGAACTGAATCGCGAAGACCTGATAAACGCTCAGCAGCAGCAACACAGATTCTCATCTCACCTTGGCGGCGATAGAGCTGAGCGCTCTCACCTGTTGCATCGCGAAGGGCAATCAGCGCTGGATTTGCTGCGGCTAGTAAGCGATCCTCACCGGCTGAGGCTGCAAGTTCTCCCGCTCGCACTCCAAGAACAAAGCGCCCGGTTAAATCGCGTGAGATAAGGCGGTGATATTCCAGAGCCACAGCAAGGCGATGGGCTGTTGGGCGTGAAATTTTGGTAGCGGCAACAAGCTCGCTTAGCGAGTGGGGACCAGATTCAAGAACAGAGAGGATCTTTACCGCTTTATCTAAGACGCCAACTCCGCTATTCTTTTTGTCCATAATCCAATATTGCCATCTCATCATTTGAGAAGCAAGTAGTAAGGGAGTTTGAAGAAGTAAGTATGGCTAAGACATTGGCAGAAAAAGTCTGGGATGACCATCTAGTTAGAAGCGCTAGTGGGGAACCAGATTTACTCTATATCGATCTTCATTTAATTCATGAAGTCACTAGCCCGCAAGCCTTTGATGGGCTCCGCCTTGCAAAAAGAGCAGTTAGAAGGCCTGATTTAACGCTAGCTACTGAAGATCATAATGTGCCTACTCTTAATATCGATAGGCCAATTGCAGATCCAGTTTCAAGGCTACAAGTTGATACTTTGCGAAAAAATTGCCAGGAATTTGGCATAAGACTTCACTCACTTGGAGATGTTGAACAAGGAATTGTCCATGTCGTTGGCCCGCAATTAGGTCTAACTCAACCTGGAATGACCATTGTCTGCGGCGATTCTCATACCTCAACTCATGGCGCCTTTGGCGCTCTTGCCTTTGGAATTGGAACTAGCGAAGTGGAACATGTTCTCGCTACTCAGACTCTTCCACTAAGTAGACCAAAGACGATGGCAATTAATGTTGAAGGAAAACTAAAATCTGGAGTAACAAGTAAAGACATAATTCTTGCCATTATTGCCAAAATAGGAACTGGCGGAGGACAGGGATACATCCTTGAATATCGCGGAAGCGCCATAAGGGCACTCTCTATGGAGGCTCGCATGACTATCTGCAATATGTCGATTGAAGCTGGCGCAAGAGCAGGACTTATCGCCCCTGATGAAACTACCTTTGCTTATCTAAAAGATCGTCCGCATGCACCAAAGGGTGAGGATTGGCAGAGAGCGCTTGCCTATTGGAGCAAACTAAAAAGTGATAGCGATGCTAAATTTGATAAAGAGATAACTCTTGATGCAGATCAACTATCGCCATTTGTTACTTGGGGAACTAATCCTGGACAGGGAATACCCCTAGATGGCGTAATTCCAAGTCCGCAGGATTTCACAGATCCAGAAGAGGTTAGCGCAGCAGAGCGCGCATTGGTCTATATGGACCTTAAAGCTGGAACCCCGATGAAAAAGATAAAGATTGATACTGTTTTTCTAGGCTCTTGCACCAATGGCCGAATTGAAGATCTAAGAGCAGCGGCAGAAATTATCAAGGGCAAGAAAGTTGCCTCCGATATTCGAATGATGGTTGTTCCCGGCTCGGCTCGAGTCAGATTACAGGCAGAGGCAGAAGGCCTAGATAAGCTCTTTTTAGAAGCTGGCGCGGAGTGGCGAAGCGCAGGATGTTCGATGTGTCTTGGAATGAACCCTGATCAATTAGCTCCCGGGGAGAGATCAGCCTCAACTAGCAATAGAAATTTTGAAGGAAGACAAGGAAAAGGTGGAAGAACCCACCTAGTAAGCCCCTTAGTTGCTGCAGCCACAGCGCTTCGCGGAACCCTCTCATCACCGGCAGATCTATAACGGAGATAGCAATGGAAAAGTTTATTTCTCATACTGGCTCTGCACTTCCACTACGCAGAAGCAATGTTGATACTGATCAGATAATTCCTGCGGTCTATTTAAAGCGAGTTACTCGCTCAGGTTTTGAAGATGGCCTATTTGCTGCCTGGCGAAGTGATCCTGAATTTGTATTAAACAAGGCGGAATACAGTAAGGCCAGTATTTTGGTAGCTGGAGCTGATTTTGGCACCGGATCTTCAAGAGAGCATGCAGTCTGGGCGCTGCAAAACTATGGCTTTAAAGTAGTTATCTCATCAAGATTTGCCGATATCTTCCGAGGCAACTCATTAAAAGCAGGCCTGTTAACAGTAATTCTTGGCCAGAGCGATGTTGAAGCTCTCTGGAGCGCAATCGAGGCAGAGCCATCACTTGAGATAAAGGTGGATCTTGAGACTCGTTTAGTTTCCTATAAAAATCAAGCAATTTCCTTTGATTTAGATGACTATACGCGTTGGCGCATGATGGAGGGCCTTGATGACATCGGTTTAACGCTTCGAAAAATTGATGAAGTTGAGAATTTTGAAGAAAAACGAGCAAAATACAAGCCAAAAACACTTCCGGTCTTGTCATAAGTAGTACTTTTGCGCGACTCTCAACCTTGAATTGAGAGTTTTTTACACATAAAAATTGCGTTTTTTCACCATTGCCAGCAATTAATTTATTGCGACACACCGATGCTATTGCGCGAAAACCTTGATTTTCTTGCGTAAATTAATCAACAGGTTAAGCAAAAGCTTAACTTCACGCGTAAATAAGGGGATTAAATGAACAAGACCCAGTTCATTGCTTCGTTGGCTCCTCACTTCAACGGAAGCAAGAAAGAGGCGGCACACGCTGTTGAAATCGTCTTCGATTCAATCGTGCGCAACATTCACAGAGGCGAAGATGTCACCATCAACGACTTTGGTAAGTTTAAGAAAGTAGATCGCAAAGCTCGTAAGGGACGCAATCCTTTCACCGGCGAAACGATCCAAATTAAGGCAAGCAAGAAGGTTCGTTTCCTTCCTGCAAAGGCCCTCAAGGAGATTGTTGCTGGAGCTCGTAAATTAGCGCCAGCTCCAAAGCCAGCTCCAGTAGTAAAGCCAGTGGCTAAGAAGGCAGTAAAGAAGGCCGCTAAGAAGGTTGCGAAGAAGAAAGTCGCAAAGAAGAAGGGCAAGAGGAGATAAGTATCTTTTCTGATAAAGGCCACGCCTAAGGGTGTGGCCTTTATTTTTTTCTATCCTAGGCTAGAGCCATGAGCGATGTGCGCCCTGAGATTTCATATCTTCCGCCTCAAGGAGATCCGCTAGGGGTTAATCCCTGGTTTCGCTTTGGGGCTTCGGTAATAAAGCCAATCCTCAACTCGATAATTAAGAAAGATTGGAAAGGCGCCCAGCATCTACCAAAGAGTGGGGCAGCAATAGTTGTTTGTAATCATCTCTCCTATGTTGATCCACTTACCTTCACTCACTTTCTCTATAACAACGGACGAGCTCCGAGATACCTTGGAAAAGAATCAGTCTTTCGCATCCCCATTATTGGCAGAGTTATTAGGGGAGCCGGACAGATTCCAGTGAGTCGTGAATCAAAAGATGCGGTTAAAGGTTTAGAGCATGCCATTGCAGTTCTAAAGGCAGGACACCTTCTTGGCGTTTATCCTGAAGGAACGCTAACTCGCGATGAGAATTTATGGCCAATGAAAGCTAAGACTGGAGTTGCTCGTCTTGCACTTATTACTGGAGCGCCTGTAATTCCATGCGCCTCTTGGGGGCCAGAGAAAGTTTTGCCGCCCTATAGTAAAAGATTAAAACTTTTTCCTCGAAGTAAAGTTTCAATTCTTATGGGTCCTGTAGTTGATCTCTCGCCCTGGCAGGGAAAGAGTGATGATTTAGAGGCGGTAGAGCAAGCGGCAGAGCACATTATGGATCGGATAACTGAGCTACTTGAAATCTTAAGGGGGCAGAAAGCTCCTGCAATTCGCTTTGATCCTAAAAACTCAGATCTTCCAAGGATTGGCAATTTCAAGAAAGCAAAGAAGGCAAAGAGCTAGTGAAGATTGCAGTTCTCGGCTCTGGTCAATGGGGAAGCACCTTGGCCCAAGTTCTAATCGATGCTGGAAACGAAGTAATTATCTGGGGAAGAAATAAAGAAGTAGTAGCTGAGATTAATTCAAAACATCAAAATCAGAGCGCACTCGGTGAGCATCTCTTGCCAGAGGCGCTTTATGCCACATCTGAAATCAAGGAGGCTTTAGATGGGGCCCAACTTCTTGTCCTTGCTATCCCTTCACAATCTCTGAGGCAAAATCTAGAGCTCTGGAAAGGC
Source organism: Actinomycetota bacterium (assembly GCA_947503395.1). GTDB lineage: Bacteria > Actinomycetota > Actinomycetes > Nanopelagicales > Nanopelagicaceae > MAG-120802. Next base: position 2,841 of record CANNDP010000007.1, on the reverse strand, counting down.
CTAATTGGCCCTGATATTCCAATTGTTTCAACGCTTAAAGGAATAGAGATTTCAACTCAGCTTCGTATGAGCGAGGTTATCTGCCAAGTTTTGGGGCGAGATGAATCAAGTATCTCCGTGCTAACTGGGCCCAATCTAGCCCGCGAAGTTATTTTAAGACAGCCCGCAGGGGCAGTTGCTGCATCGACTAGCCAGAAATTAGCAGAATTAACATCAAAGGCATTTAGCGCGCCATATTTTCGCGCCTATACCTCAAATGATGTCATTGGTTGTGAATTAGCAAGCGCTACGAAGAACGTAATTGCAATTGCAGTTGGTATGTCAATTGGAATGGGATTTGGCGAAAATACTCAAGCACTTGTTATCACTAGAGGGCTAAATGAACTAACTCGCCTAGCTATTGCTAGAGGAGCGCAGCCACTTACCTTTGTTGGACTTGCAGGAGTTGGCGATCTCTTAGCCACATGCGGATCACCGCTATCTCGTAATCGCACATTCGGCGAAGCTTTAGGAAGAAGTGGTTCAGTGGAGCAAGCCCAGAGAGCAATTTCATCAACTGCAGAGGGGTTAACTACTGCCCAGGCTCTAGTTGAGCTTGCTCATCTAGTCGGAGTGGAAGCCCCGATAATGGAAGCTGTCTGCGATGTGGTTACAAGTAAGATTAGCCCGCAGCAGGCGTTTCTTAACTTAATGAAGATTCAAACCGGAGCGGAGATTGATCACGTATGAAGAAAATACGCGTGGCAATAGTCGCAGGCGGACAAAGCAGCGAGCATCCCATCTCTTGTATCTCTGCAAGTGGCGTATTAGCTGCAATTGATAAGTCAAAGTTTGAACCAATACTTATTGGTATCACCCAAAGTGGTACTTGGATTGATATGCGCGAGAGAGACTTTGAAAAGGGAGGCGATGGACTCTCCTATGTTCCAGAACAGGGCGAGAAGTTAGTAGTTGATGTTCATGGCATTAAAGATAGTAAGGGTATTGATTTAGGAATTGATCTGGTCTTTCCACTTCTACATGGAGCATATGGTGAAGATGGAACGATTCAAGGGTTATTTGAGATGGCGGGAATTGCCTATGTTGGCTCTGGGGTTTTAGCCTCAGCTGTTGCTATGGATAAGAGTTTTGCTAAGCCAATTTATTCAGACTTTGGCCTAAAGGTTGCCGATGGAATTACTATCCATAAAGATAATTGGAAAAAGTCAAAAGAGCTTGAGATTGCAAAGATTAGAGCGCTAGGTTTTCCAATCTTTATCAAGCCTGCTCGAAGTGGTTCCAGTCGGGGAACTTCAAAAGTGAAAGATGAGTCTGCGATAAGTTCAGCACTTGAAGACGCTTTTAATTATGACCCTAGAGTTTTAGTTGAAGCAGCCGTAGTAGGTCGCGAGATTGAGTGCGCAGTGCTCCAGATTGATTCAGTTGCAACAGCCTCTGTTTTAGGTGAGGTAAGGGTTCATCCGCCCCATGAGTTTTATGACTTTGAAGCCAAATACCTTGATGGTTCAACTACCTTTGATATTCCAGCAAATCTTCCAGAGCCAATTGCTAGCGCTATTAGCCAAGCAGCCATTACTGCCTTTGAAGCTCTTGGATGTGAAGGGCTAGCAAGAGTGGATTTCTTTTTAACTGAGAATAATCAGATTATTATCAATGAGCTAAATACAATGCCAGGATTTACTCCAACCTCAGTTTTTCCAGCGCTTTGGCAGAAAACAGGCAAGAGTTATAGCCAGATAATTACAATTTTGCTTGAGAGCGCGTTAAGTAGAAAGAGAAACGTAATTCGCTAGGAAGTTCTTTAAAGTACTGCAACCGGGCAGGTAAGTGTTCTAGTAATTCCAGGAACTGCCTGAACTTTTGCAAGAATGCTTCTTCCCAGATCCTCCATACTTGATGCTTCAGCTCTCATGATTACGTCATAAGGGCCGGTGACGCTCTCGGCAATAGTTACTCCAGCTATGGCATTAACGGCCTTAGTAACGCTGGCTGCCTTGCCTACTTCAGTCTGAATCAAGATATATGCCTGGATCGACATCGTTAACCATCCTTTTAATGAAGATATTCGCCTGAGTCGCCCCGATGGACTGCCCACTCTTTATCTCTCATTTGTTATGTGGTGAGAGGTTAGCGCATCTAGGCTAGCCTGCGTAAGTATCAATTCTTAAGGGAGTGGGCCTTGCACGAAGATGAAGTATTAAAGAATGTGCGCGCCATCTTTGATTATGGCCAGAGCGATACAGCTCTGATCGTTGGAAATGGCGATGATGGCGCAGTTCTTGGCGCGCGCAGCGAGCCAACTGTCCTTGCTAGCGATATGGCAGTTGAGGGAATTCACTTTAACTTTGCTTGGAGCAGCGCGATGCAAGTTGGTCGAAAAGTTAGCGCTGCAAACTTGGCAGATATCTGCGCTATGGGCGGCTGGCCAGAATACTTCTTAGTGGCTTTTGCATTTCCTCCAAGTTTTTCAGGTCAGGTGCTTGAGCTGGCTCAAGGCATCAAGGCTGAGTGCCAGAGGGTGGGCGTTAAAGTAATTGGTGGAGATTTGAGTAGATCAAATGAAGTTGTAATCTCCATTAGCGCAATTGGAAGAGTTAAAAGACCAATACTTCGAAGCGGGGCAAAAGTTGGAGAAAGACTCTTTATTTCAAATCTTCCAGGATTTTCGCAAGCCGGTCTATCACTACTAAAGAGCTCTAGTGATGATCAGAGCCCTGCAGCTAATAGGGCTCGCATGGCTCATCTAGCACCTGATTTAGATTACGAGAAATATCGAAAGAGTTATGAGTACTTATCATCTGCAATAGATACTAGTGATGGACTTGTCATTGATGCATCTCG